>NZ_JBSFJF010000005.1:0-199594 GCF_053597915.1 Streptomyces sp. NPDC001219
GACTGGCCGGCTCCACCGTCCTGGCCCGCAAGAAGACCAACTTCACCACCCGCGACTTCACCCCCGGCTTCCGCATCGACCTCCACCACAAGGACATGGGCATCGTCACCGACGCCGCCCGCACCGTCGGCGCCGCCCTCCCCGTCGGCAACGTCGTCGCCCAACTCGTCGCCGCCCTGCGCAACCAAGGCGACGGCGGCCTCGACCACTCCGCCCTCCTGCGCGGCGTCGAACGCCTCTCCGGACACACCACTCACAGCTGAACGGACGGGCGGGGGAGTGTGACGTGGGAGGCGTGACCGCCCTCACGCCCACGGAGGGAACGCCCCTCCGTTGTTCATCGTTCAAATGGGTGTGGGTGGTGAGCCACCCTTCCCGAGCCGCCCCGGCCGGCGTCCCCCCGCCCGGCCGGGGCTTCCTCGTGGCCGTGCGGGCCCTCGTTCGCCGGTCGCGGACGGGTTGACGCTCACGGCGGCTGCCGAAATGCGCGAGCGCGGAGCCCGGCGCACGCTGGAGGCATGTCCGAGCACCCCCCTGTCATCGTGCACCCGCCGACGCCCTCCGGTGGCCGCCGGGTGACCGTGCGTGGGCAGATCGTCGGGCTGGCCCACGGCCGCGGCGACGTCGCCGAGTTCCTGCGCCGCGCGGGCGTCACCGGCCCGGCCGGGAACATCGTGCTGGACGACCCCCGCCTCGTCGAATGGCGCGGCGGCTCGCTGGACGACTGGCCGATGCCCCCCGCCTGACGCGCCCGCCGTGAGCCGCCCGACAGGCCCTGGCCGTCTCTCGGCGCCCGTGAGCAGGGGATATGCTCAGGCTCGGCGCGCGGAAGGCCGTCGCCGGTGAAGTGAGGGCAGGGGAGCGGGAGTACGGCGTGAGCGACGGCGGGGACCACGGGCACAGTGGACACACCGGGCACAGCGGGCTGCACAGTGACGACAGCGGGCCCTCGCTGTCGGGGCACAGGCCGGCGTCCTCTGGGGGGCGGGGTGTCCTGCGGCGGGCGATGCGCTGGGAGACGTTCGCGCTGCTCGCGATCATGGTGATCCTGACGATTGTGGCGTCGTAGGGGACATGCCCGCAGGGATGTGCGGCGTAGGGATTCCGGGGCGGCCGGAATGCCTCAACACGGCGTGTGGGCACGGGAGTTGAGCCCCTGGCGGGGCAGGGAAGGCGTTCCCGGCGGCCCGTAGGACCGAGCCGGGCCGCCCCGTGAGACCCGCGCACCTCTTCCCTGACCCCCGAGCGCCGCGTCCGATTTCCGCCAGCGCCGGCGCCCGGCCTGCTGCACAGTGGACCTGTGATGACCGAGGACAGCAGGTACGAGGCGGTGCGCAGCCGGGACGCCAGGTTCGACGGCGCGTTCTTCTTCGCGGTGTCCACGACCGGGATCTACTGCCGGCCGAGCTGCCCCGCCACCACACCCCGCCGCCGGAACGTCGCCTTCTTCCCGACCTCCGCGGCCGCCCAGGGCTCCGGGTTCCGTGCCTGCCGGCGCTGCCGCCCCGACGCGGTGCCCGGCTCGGCGGAGTGGGACGCCCGAGCGGACGTCGTCGGGCGGGCGATGCGGCTGATCAGTGAGGGGGTCGTCGACCGGGAGGGCGTCTCCGGGCTGGCGGCCCGGCTCGGCTACAGCACCCGGCAGGTCCAGCGCCAGCTGACCGCCGAGCTGGGCGCCGGGCCGGTGGCCCTGGCGCGGGCCCAGCGTGCCCACACCGCCCGGGTCCTGCTGCAGACCACCGGGCTGCCCGCGTCCGAGATCGCCTTCGCGGCCGGCTTCGCCAGCGTGCGGCAGTTCAACGACACCATCAGGGAGATCTACGCCCTCACCCCGAGTGGGCTGCGCGCCGCCCGCCCCGGCAGGGGGAGCCGCTTCGGCGCGGTGGCGCCGCCCGGGACCCCCGGGGTGCTGCCGCTGCGGCTGGCCTTCCGCGGGCCGTACGCGGCGCGGCAGCTCTTCGACCACCTCCAGCGGCGCGCGGTCACCGGCGTCGAGGAGGTCACCGGCACGCCCGGCGCGCGCACCTACCGGCGCACCCTGCGACTGCCGCACGGCACCGGGATCGCCGAGGTCGACGAGGCGGCCGGCGACGGCTGGCTGGACTGCCGGCTGCGCCTGACCGAACTGCGGGACCTCACCACCGCGAGCCAGCGGGTGCGCCGCCTCTTCGACCTGGACGCCGATCCGTACGCGGTCGCCGAACGGCTCGGCGCGGACGCCGACCTGGCGCGCCTGGTGGACCGGCACCCCGGACTGCGCTCCCCGGGGGCCCCGGACCCGGACGAACTCGCCATCCGTGCCGTGCTCGGCCAGCAGGTCTCGGTCGCGGCCGGCCGCACCCTCGGCGGCGCCCTGGTCGCCGCCCACGGAGAACCGCTCCCGGAGCCGTCCGGTGCTCTCACCCACCTCTTCCCCCGCGCCGACGGCCTGGCGCTGGCCGACCTCACGGAACTCGGGATGCCCGCGTCCCGGCGGGCGACCCTGCGCACCCTGAGCGCCGCACTCGCCGACGGCACGGTCGTCCTGGACGCCGGAGCCGACCGGGACGAGGCCGCACACGCACTGCTCGGACTGCGCGGCATCGGCCCGTGGACCGCCGGGTACATCCGGATGCGCGCCCTCGGCGACCCCGACGTCCTGCTGACCGGCGACGTGGCCGTACTGGCCGGCCTACGCCGTGCCGGAGTTCCGACGGCCGGCCTGAAGGAGCGCGCGGACGCCTGGCGCCCCTGGCGCTCGTACGCCATGCACCACCTCTGGAACGTGCCGGCCGCGGAGCCGGCGAGCCCCCGCCCCACCACCACGGAAAGCACCGGACCATGACGCTCTACACCACCCTCGACAGCCCGCTGGGCGAACTCCTGCTGGTGGGCGAGGAATCGGCCACCGCGCCGGGCGGCACCGCGCTCGCCTCGCTCTCCGTACCCGGGCAGAAGGGCGGCGCCACCGTCCGGGACGACTGGACGTACGCCCCCGCCGCCTTCACCGCCGTCGCCGACCAGCTCCGCGCCTACTTCGACGGGCGGCTGACCCGCTTCGCCCTCGCCTGCGCCCCGGCCCGGGGCACGGATTTCCAGCGGCGTGTGTGGCAGGCGCTGGAGGCCATCCCGTACGGCACGACCACCACGTACGGGAAGATCGCCGCCGAGATCGGTGCGGCACGGGGCGCGGTGCGCGCCATCGGCACGGCGATCGGCGCGAACCCGCTGCTCATCGTGCGGCCCTGTCACCGTGTGATCGCCGCGGACGGCTCCCTGTCGGGGTACGCGGGCGGGCCGGAGCGCAAGCGGCAGCTGCTCGGTATCGAGGGCGCCCTGCCGGAGGCCCGCTGAGCTGCCCCGCGTGGCCCGCGACCCCCGCGCGCCGCCCCGACCCACGCCACTGGAGCGTTCCATCACCACCACCACGCCCACCGGGCGCCGCTCCCGCCCCGGCACGCTCGCCCGGCGCGTCGCGGCCGCCGACTGGCCGGCGCCGGCCGTGGAACTCGACACCCTGAGCCGGCCCTGACCCCCCGTCTGCTCGGCCCGGCCGACTGCCGGGCCCTCAGCGCGCTCTACGACGAACCCACCGCTGCCGACGGCCGGGCCCGCTTCCGCTCGACCGTCGACATGGCCCGGCACCGCTTCGGCTCGGGCTGGTACCGCTACTTCGCCGACCCGCTGCCCGCTCCGGCCGGCGGCACTCCCTGGGCCTGGTCTTCCACGACGCCTGAAGCCGCCCGTGGCCCGGGGCGGCCCCAGGAGTGCCCGGCGGCGTCAGAGCATGGAACCACCGGTGACGTCGAACCGTTGGCCGGTGATCCATCGGGACGCGTCCGAGGCGAGGAAGGCGGCGACGTCGGCGACATCCTGGGGCTTGCCGATGCGGTGGAAGACGGAGAGGGCGGCCAGCGCGGCGTGCGCCTCCGGCGTCGCCCGCATCGCCGCGTTCATATCGGTCTCGATGAAGCCGGGGGCGATGCTGTTCACCGTGATGCCCCGCGCACCGAGATCCTTCGCCAGGGTGAGGGTGAAGGCCTCCACCGCGCCCTTGGAGACGCCGTAGGCGATGGTGGAGGGGTACGCCGTACTCGTCACCGCCGACGAGACGTTGATGATGCGTCCGCCGTCCCGCATCCGGCGCAGACCGTGCTGGGCGACGAAGAACACGGCCTTGGTGTTGACCGCGAGGGTGCGGTCGAAGTCCTCGGGCGTCACGTCGTCGATGTGCCCCGGGATGCTGATCGCCGCGTTGTTGACAAGGATGTCGAGACCGGGCTCGGCGCCGTACGCCGACAGTCCCTCGTCGAACGCCGCGTAGAGCGCCTCGGTATCACCGGGAACCCCCAGTTCCGCACCGATTATGAAGGCCCGGCCACCCGCTTCGAGGATGCTCTCGGCCGTTTCCTTGGCCGCGATGTCATTACTGCCGTAGTGGACGGCGACCAGTGCGCCGTCGGCGGCGAGGCGCTGCGCGATGCTCCGGCCGATACCCCGGCTGGAGCCTGTCACCAGCGCGGTCTTTCCCTTGAGTTCACCCATGATGGCCTGGCCTTTCACGTGCCTGTGCGGGCATACCGCCCCGAGGACTGTCGAATGGTGTGGTGGTGACGCGGCCGCACCGGGCCGGCTGCCCGTGTCGCAACAGCCGCCCGCACACGGGCGGGTGGTCGCTCGGGAAGGGGCGCGGTGGCTCCGCGGAGTGCGTCGGCAGACGGCGAACGGTGTGGGGAGAAGCGGGGTCGTCAGTCCCGTGGGTCCAGGGCCGTCAGGGTGGAGACGAAGACCGGGTCGCCGTCCTGTAAGCCGGTCACCTGCACCGTGGTGGTGCAGGGCAGCGCCGACGGGACACGGCGGGCTTCGAGCACACAGGGGGCGCCGTGCTCGGCGTACCGGTGGAATACGGTGCCGAAGGCGTACGGGACGAAGGCGCCGGGCGAGGTGAGGGTGCGGGCGGCCTGCTGGGCGGCGTCGAGCAGCACCATGCCGGGGATGTGATCGTTCGCCGGGTTCACCACCGCGGGGTGGCCGGGCGCGACGCGCAACAGCCAGCGGTCGGGCCGGCCGGTGGGGGAGAGCAGGACGTCGCGGTCCCTGACGCTGCCGGTCAGCCGGGGCGGAACGGGGGCGGGAAGGGGACCGGGAGTGTGCCGCGCACTCAGTCGGTCGCCGCGGAGCCGGCGGTAGACGGCGGGTGAGGTGACCGTGACGTCGGAGTGGCCGGTCGCGACGATCCGGCCCGCCTTACGGATGGTCATGTCGAAGCGGCCACTGGTCAGCGTGCCCGCCCGCATACGCGTCCGGCTGCAGATGACGTCGATGGTCAGGGGCGTGGGCCCGCTTCCCACCGCGAGATGCTCGGGGTGGGTGGTGTACACGAGGTCGCCGAGGATGAAGTGGTGGCCGAGCGGGACACCGAGTTCGGCGTGGCAGAGCAACAAACCGGCCTGGCGGATGGTCTCACCCGTGAGGATGAGATGGTGTCGCCCGCGATTGGGGGTGAAGTACCCGTGATCGTGCGGCCACCGGGCGGTCAGCGAGAAGCGCGTGTCATCGAGCCGGCGCCAAGAGGTGACCAGCATGTCGTCGGCGAGAGGACGGTGTACGAACTCCCGGGTGACCCGGACGCCGTGGGGGCCCCGCGGTCCGGTCGCCCGTTCCCCGGCGGGGGCCGGCAGCGGGTGTGGAGACCTGGGCTGAACAGTGCTGACCTGCATCGTCTCGCTCATGACTGCCCCCAGGCGTCGCTACGGGTTGAGGTACATCGCTGATAAGATACGTACCATCCGGTTTTATTTTCAATGCCGGGCCGTCGAAAAGGGGAAAGTAGCTGATCGAGCGACGACTTGAGCTGTAGCTAACTGTTGCGGACGAAGAGACATGAGAGACAGGAGGCGTCCTGTGGCACAACAGGACCGCGCGATTCGGACCCGGCGAGTGATCTTGGAGGCGGCCGCGTCGGTTTTCGACGAGCAGGGCTACGACCGCGCGACGATCGCCGAAGTCCTCGAGCGTGCCGGCGTGACGAAGGGCGCCTTGTACTTCCACTTCGCCTCCAAGGAGCAGTTGGCGCTCGCGGTGATCGAGGAGCAGGTGGTCGATATCGCCGTGGAGCCGCAGACGATCAAGCTGCAGGAATTCGTCGACTCGGGCCAGGTCCTGGCCTTCCGGCTGCGCAGTGACCCGATCCAGCGGGGCGCGGCACGACTGGCGGTCGAGCAGGGCTCCAACCACCTCGACCGCAAGCAGTCGATGCTGTCGTGGACCCGGTTCGTCGAGAGCCTGCTGAACGACGCCCGGAGCCGCGGCGAAATCCTGGAGAGCGTCGTCGTGCAGGAGACCGCCGAGTTGTTCGTCGGTGCCTTCGCGGGGCTGCAGATGATGTCGCAGGCCCTGACCAACCGGGCCGACCTCAGCCGCCGGCTCACCGTCTTCTTCGAGCACACCCTCCCGAGCGTCGCCGTGCCGGCGATCCTCGCCAAGCTCGACCTGGGCTCCGAGCGGGGTGCGCAACTCAACGCCGCCCTCCAGGCGAAGGCGGTGGCGCAGGCCGCGGCCGGCGCCGACGCCGGAGTGGCCGCGGGCTGAACGTGTCCCGTCCGACGGGCAGATGCCGGTCGCGAATGGCAGGGGACATTTCGGCATATTCCGATCGCTGAAAACATACCGCGCGTGCGGTGTTGAATGTCGAAGTGTGTGCACCTTGTGTGCGAGTCGTGCAGGTCAGAGGCGTCGCGGACGAGCCGCGGCGCCTCTCGGTGTGGAGCCGGCGGCGGTGCGCGCGAGAGGCGCGAAGGGTGACCGGGGGGCGCACGGCACATCGGGCTCGGGTGGATGTCAGTGGTGTGCTGTTCACTGGACTCGGCGGGCTCGGAGAGTCCGCGTCCGGGACGAACGGGGGAGGTCCGGTGTACGGGCTGGGGGAGAGTGAACGCCGGGGCGGAGTGAGGCAGATCACGGACGCTGCGGCCAGACGCCGGGCCGTACGACGGAATAGAACGCCGGGGTAGAAGCGTTCGTCATGCACGTATCAGTCGTGCACGGAGAACGCCCCACTCGTCAGGGGCCTGATCGTGCCGATGCCCGCAGACGACACCACACTTCGACCGCTCTTCCGACGATCCCTCCGCCGCCCTCGTGCTGTGCCGTCCCGCGTGTGCCGACGACGCTCACGCACCGGGCTGCGTTCGCCCGCCCCGCCCCTCTCCTCACCCCGCTCCGTCAGCCGCTGACGGCAACCACCCACCTCTGCCGCCCTGGAGGCCCCGCGTATGAACCGGACGACGACGGACCAGCACCCCGGAAGGACGGCGGGCGCCGCAGCCGTGCCGCCGGTGCCCGACCCGGACAGGGGCGGGCGGCGCAGAACCTCCGGCGGCCTCGTTCCGGTCCTCGCCTTCGCCGGCATCGTCGTCGCGGTGATGCAGACCCTGCTCGTCCCGGTCATCAAGGACCTGCCGGTGCTGCTCGACACGGCGCCCAGCAACGCCACGTGGGTCATGACGGCCACCCTCCTCGCCGGAGCCGTCTCGACCCCCATCATGGGGCGCCTCGGCGATCTCTACGGCAAGCGGCGGATGCTGCTGAGCAGCCTGGCGGTCATGGTGGCCGGCTCGCTGGTCTGCGGCTTCACCAGTGACCTGGTCGTCATGATCGTGGGCCGGGCGCTGCAGGGCTTCGCCATGGGCGCGATACCCCTCGGCATCGGCATCATGCGCGACGAGTTGCCGCGTGAGCGGCTCGGTTCGGCGATGGGCCTGATGAGCTCGTCGATCGGCGTCGGCGGCGGGCTCGCACTGCCGGCCGCCGCCCTCGTGGCCCAACACGCCGACTGGCACACCCTGTTCTTCGGCGCCGCCGGGCTCGGTGTGCTGTCGATGCTGCTCACCCTCCTCGTCGTACCGGAGACCGCGGTACGGGCCGAGGGCCGCTTCGACGTCGTGGGCGCCCTCGGGCTGTCGGCCGGGCTGGTGGCCCTGCTGCTGCCGATCACCAAGGGCAGCGACTGGGGCTGGGGTTCGCCGACCACCCTCGTGCTCTTCGGTGTCGCGGCCCTGATCCTGGTGCTGTGGGGCGTGCTGGAGCTGCGTCTCGCCGATCCGCTGGTCGACCTGCGGACCACCGCGCGCCGTGAGGTGCTGCTGACCAACCTCGTGTCGATCACCGTCGGTGTGGCGTTCTACGCGATCTCGCTGGTGATGCCGCAGCTGCTCCAGCTGCCCACGTCGACCGGCTACGGCCTGGGCCAGCCGATGGTGGTGGCCGGGCTGTGCATGGCGCCGCTGGGCCTGACGATGATGTGCGTCGCCCCGCTGTACGCGCGGATCGCCGCCCGGCGCGGCCCCAAGGTCTCCCTGCTGCTCGGCATGCTGGTCATCGCGGTCGGCTACGGCGCGGGCATCGGCCTGATGAACGCCGCCTGGCAGACCGTCATCATCGCGGTGGTCGTCGGCGCCGGCATCGGCCTGGCGTACTCCTCGCTGCCCGCACTGATCATCGGTGCCGTCGACGCCTCGGAGACCGGCGCGGCCAACGGCCTGAACACCCTGATGCGCTCCATCGGCACCTCGGTGTCCAGCGCGGTGATCGGCATGGTGCTGGCCCATATGTCGAAGAACGTGGGACCGGTCACGGTGCCCACGATGGCCGGCTTCCGGGTCTCCTTCCTCATCGCCACGGCCGCGGTCCTCATCGGCGTCGCCCTGGCCTCCTTCCTGCCGCCCCAGCGGAAGGAGCCCCGCCCGACCCTGGTCGCCCAGAGCACCGACGAAGCGGCGGACACCGCCGACGCCAGTGGCGGGCGGGGCGAGGCGCACCCCTCGGCACTGCCCGCCGCTCCGGCCACCGCCACACCGGCCACACCCGCTGCCCCGGCCGCGCCGCTCGCGGCCGCCGGTTTCCGGGGCCGGGTGGCGGACACCTCCGGCAGCCCGGTCCCCGGCGCGAGCATCACCCTGATCGACCGGCAGGGCCGCCAGGCCGGCATCACCACGACCGACACCGACGGCCATTACGCCCTCGACGCCCCTGCCCCCGGCACCTACGTCCTCACGGGTGCCGCGCCCGGCCGCACCCCGCACGCGGCCTCCGCCACCTGCCGCGGCGCGGGCGCGTCGACCCGGGTCGACCTGACGCTCACCGGCACCGGCCGCCTGGGCGGCACCCTGCTCGGCGGCACCGAAGGCACCCCGCTGGCCGACGGAAGCATCGTCCTCACCGATGCCGAGGGAGCGGTCGTGGCCCGTACGGCCTCCGGCGCCGACGGAAGCTGGGACGTTCCCCAACTGCCGCCCGGCCACTACACCCTGATCCTCGGCGCCGCCGGTCACCAGCCGCAGGCCCGTGCCCTGGAACTCTCCGGCGGCGCACCGGAACGCCAGGACGCCCGCCTGCGGCCGACGGCCAGCGTCCGCGGCACGGTACGGGGCCCGGACGGCCGCCCGCTCGCCGACGCCGCCGTGACCCTCGTCGAGGACGGCACGGTCGCCGCTCACACCGTCACCGGCCCGGACGGCGCCTTCACCTTCACCGGCCTGACCATCACCGACCTGAGCAGCGGCCCTCACTACACCCTCACGGCGACCGGCTACCCGCCCCACGCCGTCCCCATATCCGTCACCGCCGGCGCCAGCGAAACCCTCGATCTGGAGTTGGTGGCAGAGGAACAGCCGGACACAGAACGGCACTTGAGTGCCTCGCGCACCTGAGTGCGCGTAGGCCTGCGCTTCTACGCGCCGGACCTCCGGCAGTCGTGGCGATCGCTGACTGTCTGTCTGACTGAGCTACCCGCCGAGCTACTCACTGAGTGTGTGGAGGTCCGGGGCGCCGCTTGCCATGCTGACGGATGAGCAGGCGCGCCCAGGCCCCTCAGCGCAGGACGGCCGCCAGCAGGTCCGTTCCCAGTGTCGTCAGGCCGGGCAGGTTGAGGGTGTGCCGGACGTAACGACCGTGCCGCCGGGCCGTGAGGAGGCCCGCGCGGCGCAGTGCCGCGAGGTGGCGGGAGACCTCCGGGGAGGAGAGTTCCCAGGCGTGGGCCAGTTCGCCGGTGGTGTGCGGGCCGCGGGCCAGGGTGCGCAGCAGGCGCAGCCGTACCGGATGTGCCAGTGCCTCCAGCCGCAGGGTGACCGTTTCCAGCGACACCGGTTCCGAGGGGCTCGGTTCGGTCACCGGGTACTGGACCACCGGCTGCCAGCCGGGTGCGTGGACCACCACCAGGTGCGGGCTGCCGAAGACGCTGGGGATGAAGGTGACCCCGGTGTCGTGGGCGGCGGTCGCCTTGTCCTGCAGCTTGTCCACGATGATGCAGTCGCCGTCCGGCGCCAGGGCGACCGCGCCGGAGACCGAGGTGAGCGCCGCCCCGATGCCCTGGCGCCTCAGCAGGTCGTTCTTCAGGCGCAGGTCGGTGGCGAGCTGCACGGCGACGTCCGCCCAGGCGGCGTCGAAGAAGGCCTCGGCGCACAGTTCCAGGGTGTGGCGCACCCGCGTCCGCACCGCGGCCGGGTCCGCGAGCAGTCGTTCCGCGAAGGCCTCCTGCCGCGCGCCACGGGCCTGGGCCAGGTCCAGGGCCCGCTCGCGCGCGTCCGGGTCGGTGAGCGGCGACGGCGTGCCGAGGTGGGCCCGGTTGCCGCCGCATGTGGTGACGAGTGCGGCGGTCACATACGTCTCGTCGTCGATCCGGTCCACGTCGTCCAACTCCTCGGCGAGGGTCGGCCGGGGCCGGGCGGGGAGCAGGAAGTCGGCCTGTGAGGAACGCCAGAGGAACTCCGCCTCCCGCAACCGCTCGGCCGGCTCCGGCCGCAGCCCGGCCCAGACCTCCCCGGCCCAGCCGGCGAACTGCGGATGATGCCCGGGTTCGGCCAGCACATGCAGCATCGCGGTCAGCTCGGCCAGCGGGGAGGCGGCGAACCGCAGTCGCTCGGCCGGCAGGCCGCTGATGTCGATCCTCAACGTCATCCCCTCAGCATCACCGACCGGTGGACCGGCGGCGTCACCGGTTGACGGTGTCCGTCAACCGGCGAGGCCGGTCCGGCGGCCGAACGCACCGTTGACGCCATGGCAACCACCCCCAAGATCCGGCCCCGCGCCCTCGTCCGGGCCTCCGGAGGCCCCCGCTACGCCGTCGCCCTCGCCGTGGACGCGCTCGGCACCGGCCTGCTGCGGCCCTTTCTGCTGCTCTACGGAGTGACGGTGCTGAAGCTGTCCGCGCCGGCCACCGGCATCGCGATGACGGTCGGCATCGTCGTGGGTCTGGTGTGCATGCCCGCGGTGGGCCGCTGGCTGGACCGGGGCGCCCGCAGCACGGTCGTGGCGGCGTCGATGCTGGTACGGGCGCTGGGCGTGGCGCTGCTGCCGGCCACCCCGGAGGGGCAGGTCTGGCCGTTCGCGACGGCGGCGCTCTTCCTCGGCGTCGGCAACCAGGCGTGGCCGGCCGCCCATGCGGCTCTCGTGGCCACGGTCGCCCACGGCAGGGAACGCGACGCCGCGCTCGCGGGAGGCCGCGCCCTGCGCAACGCCGGCCTGGGCGTGGGCGCGCTCCTCGCCACCGGGTGCCTGGCGGGCGGCACCACCGCCTTGCAGGCACTGGCGGCCGTCACCGGGCTCGCCTACCTCGCCGCGGCGGCCCTGGCCTGGTCGGTCCACCTCCGCGCGGATACGGCCGCCACCCCGGCCGCGGACAGGGCCGACGGGCCCGCACCGCGGATGCGTGCGCTGCTGGCCGCCAACGTGGTCTATGTCTTCTGCCTCAACGTCCCCGAAATCGCGCTCCCTCTGGTCCTGGTGACACAGCTGCACGCCTCCCCGGTGTGGTCGGCGGCCATCTTCGTGGCCAACACGGTGCTGGTGGTCACCCTGCAGGTTCCGGTCACCGTCCTGATGTCCCGCTTCTCCCGGCGGGCCGTGCTGGCCCTCGCCGGCGTGGTACTCGCCGCGTCCTACCTGGGCTTCCTCACGGCCACTTCACCGGGACACGGCTGGGGCGCCCCGGCCGTCGCCGCGGTGTCCGTGGTCTGCACCCTCGGCGAGATCCTCTATGCCGGCAGTGCCACCGCGCTTGTCACCGCCCTCGCCCCGGCCGCTGTCCTGGGGCGCGCCCTTGCCCGCTTCGAAACCTCCACCGGCTTCGGCCTCGCCGTCTCCCCGGCGGCCATCACCGCACTCGCCCCCCACGGCCCGACCGCCCTCTGGGGCAGCCTCGCCGCCGCGACGCTCCTCTCGGCCGCCGCCGTGGCCACCGAGAAGGACCAGGAAGACGGCCCAGCGCCCGCTTCCGCCGGGCGCGAGCGGGCACGTGAACTCGGCACCCGCCCCTGACGACGGGGTGAAGCGGCGACGGACCTGCTTCCGGGAGCCGCATGGCCCGGAGGACGGCTCCCGTCAGCCCTGACGCTGCTCCCACCGTGACCGGCAGGGGAACAGGGCTACGCCCCTGGCTCACCACGTGGCGGCGCTTCAGGGGCCCGGCAGGCCGGTTGCGGCCGGCGCCACCGGGGCCAGTGAGACCCGCGGGGCCCCCTGCGGCCGGTGATCTCGGTCGGCGGAACGGCCGAACATGGCGGTGCCGAATCCGCAAATCGGGAATTTTCTGCGAGTCTGAACGACGCGCCCCAAAATCCGGCTGGTCACACCGGTTTCCGGGGTTATCGGCGTGCCGGGCCCGCAAGCTCGTTAGTGGTGTGTTAGTGCCTCGTTAGCGGACCGGCAGTGCCCAGGGCCACGCTGGAACGACGGACGGACCGCACCCCGCTACGAGAGCTCGCACCTACTAGACGAGGGGGACACTTATGTCGCTCATCATCAAGACGCTCAGCCGCGGTCGTCGTGTCGCCGCCGGTTCGCTGATCGCTGTCGCGGCGCTCGCACTCACCGCCTGCGAGGGCGGCCCCGACGCCGCATCCCGCCCCTCGTCGGCCGCCGAACGCGGCACCTCCCACGACACGGAGAGCGGCGGCTCCGCTTCGTCCCACGGCAGCGTGCAGCCGTCCGGCGCGAAGGAGCAGTCCACGGGCGGGAAGAAGCAGCCGTCGGCGCAGGCCGCCACTCCCGGTGGCAAGCCGACCGGCAAGGCGCCGAGCGCCGCGGAGGCCAACACGTCTCAGACGACGGCCTCGGACCGCTGCACCGCCGCCAATCTCTCGCTGCGCCTGGGCGCCCCCGACGCCGGTGCGGGCAACATCCGCTACCCCCTCGTCTTCACGAACAAGGGCAAGAAGCCCTGTTCGCTGCGTGGCTTCCCGGGCGTCTCGCTGATCAACCGGGACGGCTCGACCGTGGGCAAGCCCGCCACCCGCTCGGGCGGCGCCGGCGGAGTCGTCCGGCTCCAGCCGGGGCAGAGTGCGCACACCCTGCTGCACACCCTCAACGAGGGCGTCTCGGACACACCGTGCTGGGCCAAGTCGCAGATCGTCTTCGTCTACCCGCCCGGCTCCAAGGAGCCGATGACCACCGGCAGCCGCGGACTGCGGGTGTGCGGCGGACGGTTCGACGTGACCGCGGTGGAGGCCGGTGCCCTGGGCTGACGGCCCGGCCCGCGGAGCCACGACGAGGACGGCCCCGCCACGCCCGCACGCCCCCGGCGCATCGTGCGCCGGGGGCGTGCGGCATGCCGGGGCGGGTGGACGGTGGCGGCCCGGGGAACTGCCACCGGCCCGCTCGGACGCTCGGGTGGTATGTCACCGCAACGGCCCCTGGTGACCGCCCCGTGTCTCCGGATCGGTGTTACCAAGGTGGATGGAAGCCTTGAATGAGCGCTTTCGTTGCATATCTGCCTAGGGAGACATCCCATGTCTGCAGCTTCGAGCGTGGCCGACAAGGCCGCTGCGAACGGAAAGCCGTCCGCCGAGGACGAGTCCCCGATCCACATTCTCTGGATCAACGCCGGCCTGAGCTGCGATGGCGACTCCGTGTCGCTCACCGCCGCGACGCAGCCGAGCATTGAGGAGATCGCGCTCAGTGTGCTGCCGGGGTTGCCCAAGATCGCCGTCCACTGGCCGCTGATCGATTTCGAGTGCGGCCCGGTCGGTGGCGCGGACACCTTCATCGAGTGGTTCTTCAAGGGCGAGCGCGGCGAGATCGACCCGTTCGTGCTGGTCGTCGAGGGGTCCATTCCCAACGAGTCCATCAAGCCGGAGGGCTACTGGTGCGGCTTCGGCGACGACCCGGAGACCGGCCAGCCGATCACCACCAGCGAGTGGATCGACCGGCTCGCCCCCAAGGCGCTCGCTGTCGTGGCGATCGGCACCTGTGCCACGTACGGCGGCATCCACGCGATGTCGGGCAACCCGACCGGAGCCATGGGCGTGCCCGACTACCTGGGCTGGGACTGGACCTCCAAAGCCGGGATTCCGATCGTCTGTGTGCCGGGCTGCCCGATCCAGCCGGACAACTTCGCCGAGACCCTGACCTATCTGCTCTACCAGGCGACGGGCGCGGCTCCGATGATCCCGCTGGACGACCAGCTGCGGCCCACCTGGCTCTTCGGGGAGACCGTGCACGAGGGCTGTGACCGGGCCGGCTACTACGAGCAGGGCCAGTTCGCCACCACGTACGACTCGCCCAAGTGTCTGGTGAAGCTCGGATGCTGGGGTCCCGTGGTCAAATGCAACGTGCCCAAGCGGGGCTGGATGGACGGCATCGGCGGCTGCCCGAACGTCGGCGGTATCTGTATCGCCTGCACCATGCCCGGCTTCCCCGACAAGTTCATGCCGTTCATGGACGAGCCGCCCGGCGGCAAGATCTCCAGCAGCGCCAGCGCCGCGTACGGCAGCGTCGTCCGCCGTCTGCGCGGCATCACGGCCAGGACCGTCGACCACGAGCCCAAGTGGCGCCACCGCGGCGACCAACTGACCACCGGCTACCGGAAACCGTGGTGAGCGCACCCCGCCCGTAGCCGTCCGGCACCCGGACCCTCCGTCCGACCCCACCTCCGCGCGCAACAGAAGGGCACGGCACTCACGATGGCACCGAGAACGAAGGCGGCCGACGGCAGCGGTCTGACGGAGATGTCCTGGGACCCGATCACCCGGATCGTGGGCAGCCTCGGCATCCACACCAAGATCGACTTCAAGCAGAAGCGGGTGGCGGAGTGCTACAGCACCTCGTCCGTCTTCCGCGGCTACAGCGTCTTCATGCGCGGCAAGGACCCCCGCGACGCGCACTTCATCACCAGCCGGATCTGCGGCATCTGCGGTGACAACCACGCCACCTGTTCCGTCTACGCACAGAACATGGCCTACGGGGTGAAGCCCCCGCACCTGGGGGAGTGGATCATCAACCTCGGCGAGTCCGCCGAGTACATGTTCGACCACAACATCTTCCAGGAGAACCTGGTCGGGGTCGACTACTGCGAGAAGATGGTCCGCGAGACCAACCCCGGCGTCTGGGAGCTCGCCCAGCGCACCGAGGCCCCCCACGCGGGCGAGCACGGCTACCGCACCATCGCCGACATCATGACCTCCCTCAACCCCATCGAGGGCGAGTTCTACCGCGAGGCCCTCCAGGTCAGCCGCTACACCCGGGAGATGTTCTGCCTCATGGAGGGCCGCCATGTGCACCCCTCCACGCTCTACCCGGGCGGTGTCGGCACCGTCGCCAGCGTCCAGCTCTTCACCGACTACCTCAGCCGGCTGATGCGCTACGTCGAGTTCATGAAGCGGGTGGTGCCGCTCCACGACGACCTGTTCGACTTCTTCTACGAAGCGCTGCCCGGGTACGAGGAGGTCGGCCGCCGCCGCGTCCTGCTGGGCTGCTGGGGTGCGCTCAACGACCCGGAGCACTGCGACTTCACCTACCGCAACATGACGGACTGGGGACGGAAGATGTTCGTCACCCCGGGCGTCATCGTCGACGGCAAGCTGGTCACCAACGACCTCACCGAGATCAACCTCGGCATCCGGATTCTGCTGGGCAGCTCCTACTACCAGGACTGGCAGGGCCAGGAGCAGTTCGTCACCCACGACCCGCTCGGCAACCCGGTCGACCCGCGCCACCCCTGGAACCAGCACACCATCCCCGCCCCGCAGAAGCGCGACTTCAACGACAAGTACAGCTGGGTGATGTCCCCGCGCTGGTTCGACGGCAAGGAGCACCTGGCCCTGGACACCGGCGGCGGCCCGATCGCCCGGCTGTGGTCCACCGCGCTGTCCGGGCTCGTCGACACCCCGTACGTCAAGGCCACCGGCCAGAGCGTCGTCATCGACCTGCCCCGCTCCATGACCAAGCCCGAGGCGCGCTTCGAGTGGAAGATCCCGAAGTGGAGCAACGCCCTGGAGCGCAACCGGGCCCGCACCTACTTCCAGGCCTACTCGGCCGCCATGGCGCTGCACTTCGCCGAGCAGGGCCTGAACGAGGTCCGCGCCGGACGCACCCAGACGTGGGAGAAGTTCGAGGTCCCCGACGAGTCCATCGGCTGCGGCTTCACCGAGGCCGTGCGCGGCGTCCTCTCGCACCACATGGTCATCCGGGACGGGAAGATCGCCAACTACCACCCGTACCCGCCCACCCCGTGGAACGCCAGCACCCGGGACACCTACGGCACCCCCGGCCCGTACGAGGACGCCGTCCAGAACACCCCGATCTTCGAGGAGAACTCCCCGGAGAACTTCAAGGGCATCGACATCATGCGCGCGGTGCGCAGCTTCGACCCGTGTCTGCCCTGCGGCGTCCACATGTACGTCGGCGACGGCAGGTCCGTACAGAAGATGCATGTGCCCACCGGTCTGAGCGGGCTCTCCGGATGAGCGCCCGGGCCACCACGGCAGAGGCCGCCGCACCGCGGGCGAACGCGCCCGGGGCCGGTGCGCCGTCCGCTCCCGCACCGTCCGCCGCCGTGCCGAGCGCCGAGGCCGCCGGCCGGCGCGTGGAAGAGGTGCTGGACCGCCTCGCGCAGCGCGACGACCGCGAGGCGAGCGCCGCCGCCGAGGAACTCGTCCGCGTCCTGATGGACTTCTACGGCGCGGGACTCGCCCGGATCATGCACCTCGTGGGCAGCGGCACGGGCGAGGACGGCCCGCGCGCGGCGCTGCTGCGCGACGAGCTGGTGACCAGCCTGCTGGTGCTGCACGATCTGCACCCCGAGGACACCGCCGCCCGCATCGGCCGCGCCCTGGACAGCGTCCGCCGCCAACACCCGGCGGACGTCGCGGAGTTCGACGCGGACACCGGAACGCTGCGGCTGCGCCCCGGCGCCTCCGGCGGCTGCGGCTGCCCGAGCACCGACCAGCAGGCCCGGCAGACCGTCGAGGCCGCGGTGTCCTGCTTCGCGCCCGAGGTGACCTCGATGCGGTGGGAGGCGGCGGGCGACCGGCCCGAGCCCCCGCTGCTGCAGATCTCCCGTCGGCCGCCGACCGCCGCCACCGCCTCGTGAGCGGCCGGCAGACGGCGCCCCCGCGCCTGGGGCCACCGCCCGCCCACCGCGGCCTGCGCCGCTTCCGGGCCCCGGTGCCGGCCGCCCCCGAACGCTGCGAACTGTGCGCCGTCGTACTCGCCGAGCACAACCACCGCCACCTGGTCGACACCCGGCGCCGGGCGCTGGCCTGTGCCTGCACCCCGTGCGCACTGCTCTTCGACCGGCCCGGCGCGGGCACCGGACCCTTCCGTACGGTCCCCGACCGCTACCTCACCGACCCCGGCCACACCCTCGACGACGCGGCCTGGGAACGGCTCCAGATCCCGGTCGGCGTCGCCTTCTTCCTGCGCAACGCCGACCAGGACCGGCCGGCCGCCCTCTACCCCAGCCCGGCCGGCGCCACCGAGAGCGAACTCGCCCCGTCGACCTGGCAGACCGTGCTCTCCGCCAGCCGGCTGGCCCCCCTCCTGCGGCCCGACGTCGAGGCGCTGCTGCTGCGCCGCACCGAGGGCCGCATCGACTGCTATCTGGTGCCGGTCGACATCTGCTACGAACTCGTGGGCCGGATGCGGCTGTTGTGGCAGGGCTTCGACGGCGGCGCCGAGGCGCGCGCCGCACTCGCCGACTTCTTCACCAAGGTCGCCCGCCGGGCCCGCGAGCCGAAGGGGGACGACCGGCCGTGACCGAGCTGTCCTTCGACTGCACCGGCGTCCGCGCCGACCCCTACGCCGCCGCCCCCACCCTCCTCTTCCGGCTGCGCATCACCGCCGCCGAGGCGGCCCGGGTACACGCCCTCGCGCTGCGCTGCCAGCTCCGCATCGAACCGGCCCGGCGCGACTACCGGGACGACGAGGCCGCGGCGCTGTCCGACCTCTTCGGCGCGCGGTCCCGCTGGGGCACCACCCTGCACCCGCTGCAGTTCGCCCAGGTCTCCCTCGTCATCCCCGGCTTCACCGGCGAGACCGAGGTGGACCTCCCCGTCCCCTGCACCTACGACCTGGACGTCGCGGCCGGCCGCTACTTCCACGCGCTGCGCGAGGGCGAGGTGCCGCTGCTGCTGCTGTTCTCCGGCACGGTCTTCGCCGGCGCCGGCGGCTTCCGGGTCCATCCGGTGCCCTGGCACAAGGAAGCGTCCGTACGGATGCCGGTGGCCGTCTGGCAGGAGATGACCGAGGCGCACTTCCCCGGCTGCGGCTGGCTGCGGCTGCCCCGCGAAACCCTCGACGCGCTGCTCGCCTACCGCTCCCGGCAGGCCCTGCCCTCCTGGCAGGCGACCGTCGAGTCGCTGCTGGCCGCCGCGGACGGCACCGAACCGCCCGCGCCCCGCGCCCGGTTCTTCCCGGGCGCCGCCGTCCGCCCCCTCAGCGAGAGGACCGCGCCGTGACGACCAGCATGCTGCCCGAGGACACGACGGACCGCTTCGCCGCCGCCCGCCAGGTGGCCGACGCCGTGCTGTTCGAGGGCTATGTGCTCTACCCGTACCGCGCGTCCGCCGCCAAGAACCAGCTCCGCTGGCAGTTCGGGGTCCTCGTGCCGCCCCATTGGGGCGCCGACAGCGCGGAGCACTCCTTCCAGCGCACCGAATGCCTCATGGAACCCCGCTCCGGCGCCCGGCTCTCGGCCGAGCTGCGGTTTCTGCGCGCCCAGCGGCGTACGGTCCAACGGCTGTGCCCGGACGGCGGGTTCGAGGACGCGGCCGAACTCTCCCTGCCCGACCGGCTGCTGGTGCCCTGGGACGAGGGCGTCGAGGAACGCGTCACGCTGGTGGCCGATGTCTCCAAGCTGACCGGCGAGGGCGTCACCGTCCCGTTCAGCCGGCCCGCGCGCGAGGAGACCGAACAGGTCCACGACGCCGAGGGACGGCTCGTCGGCCGGCTGGTGCGGCACTGCGCCGGAATCGACGGCCTGGTCCGGCTGACCGCGAGCGAACTCGACGGGCCGTACGCGGCGTTCCGGCTGACCGCGACCGTCGAGAACACCAGCGGCTGGCAGCCGGACGAGACCGGCGCCGACCGCACCGCGGCACTGCCCCGCTCGCTGGTCGGGGCCCATCTCTTCCTCGGCCTGAGCGCGGGCGCCTTCCTCTCCATGACCGACCCGCCGGAGTGGGCCAGGGGCGCCGTCGCGGCCTGCCGCAACGAGCACGCCTGGCCGGTGCTGGCCGGCGGGTCCGGCCGCGCCGATGTGGTGCTCTCCGCGCCGATCATCCTGGAGGACCACCCGGCCATCGCCCCGGAGAGCCCCGGCGCGCTCTACGACGCCCTGGAGATCGACGAGATCCTGACCCTGCGCACCGCGGCCCTCACCGACGAGGAGAAGCGCGAGGCCCGCGGCACCGACCCCCGCGCCGCCGAGGTCATCGAACTCGCCGACACCATGCCGCCCGAGGTGCTGGAGCGGCTGCACGGCGCCGTACGGGCGCTGCGCGAGGTCACCGGACCCGGCCCGGCCGCCCCCGACGCGTTCACCCCCGACGTGCCGGGCCTCCGCCCGGACACCCCCTGGTGGGACCCGGAGAGCGACCGCAGCGTCGATCCGGTACGCGACCGGGTCACCATCGACGGGCGGCAGGTCGGCGCCGGCAGCCGGGTGCGGCTCCGCCCCGGCCTGCGGCGCACCGACGCCCAGGACCTCTTCCTCCAGGGCCGCACCGCGCATGTCGAGGCGGTGCTGCACGACGTCGACGGCGGTGTGCACCTCGCGGTGACCGTGGAGGGCGACCCCGGCGTCGACATCCGGCGCGAGCAGGGCCGGTTCCTGTACTTCCAACCCGACGAAGTCGCCCCCCTGGAGGACGCGTGAGCCCCGAGGCATCCGCGGGCAAGCGGCCCGCGAAGACGCTGATCGCCGGTGTCGGCAACATCTTCCTCGGCGACGACGGCTTCGGCGTCGAGGCCGTCCGCAGGCTGGAGCAGCATCAGCTCCCCGAGGGGGTCGAGGTCGTCGACGCCGGAGTACGGGGCGTCCACCTCGCCTACCAGATGCTCGACGGCTACCACACGGTGCTCCTCGTCGACGCCTCCGCGCGCGGCGGAGAGCCCGGCACCGTCTACCTGCTCGACGCCACCACTCCCGCCGAACGGCCGCCGGACACCGCGCTGGACGGCCACCACATGACCCCCGACGCCGTGCTCGCGCTGCTCGACACGCTCAGCGCGGGCACCGGCGGCCGGCGCCCGGAGCGCGTCCTGGTCGTCGGCTGCGAACCCGCCGACATCACCGAAGGCATCGGGCTCAGCGCACCCGTCGACGCCGCGGTCGACGAGGCCGTCCAGATCGTCCTGCGGCTGGTCGGCGCGGAGGAACCGTCCCCGTCCGCCGCCGGGGCGCACCCCAGTGAGAGGAACACGACACCATGCTGAAGCTCGCCCTGGGCGGCGCGCTCGCCGCCGCGCTCGCCCTCATCGCCCGCTCCGTTCTGCCGGATATCAAGCGCTATAT
Source organism: Streptomyces sp. NPDC001219 (assembly GCF_053597915.1). Classification (NCBI taxonomy): domain Bacteria; kingdom Bacillati; phylum Actinomycetota; class Actinomycetes; order Kitasatosporales; family Streptomycetaceae; genus Streptomyces; species Streptomyces sp. NPDC001219. The sequence goes on from NZ_JBSFJF010000005.1 coordinate 20,768, forward strand.
GCGTATCCGGTCCATGTGACCGGAACGGCGCTGCACCGAACGGTGTACGCCGCCGCGCCGCCCGGCGAGGCACCCCGGACGCCCTCCGGCGGCGCCGTCTAATGAAGCCGAGCGGCCCCCGGTCGTCGCCGCACCAGAGAGGGACCGATGCACGAGATGTCCATCGCGCTGGCGGTCGTGGACCAGGTCGAGAGCGCGGCCCGGCCCCCCGGCGGCGGCACCGTCCACAGCGTCCGGCTGCAGGTCGGCGAACTGGCCGGGGTGGTCCCCGACGCACTCGCCTTCTCCTTCGAACTCGCCTGTGCCGGCACGGTGCTGGAGGGCGCGGAGCTGGTGACGGAACCCGTCGCGGCCCGCGCCCGCTGCGGCCCCTGTGCGGACACCTGGCCGGTGGGCATGCCCCCGCAGCTCAGCTGTCCGGGCTGCGGCGGCGCCACGGCCGAGCTGCTGTCCGGCCGGGAACTGCAGATCGTCAGTGTGTGCTGGAACGACGCCCCGGTACACGTACCGACCCACGAGGAGCGCTGAACCATGTGCCGTGTCGTCGACCTGCAACAGGCGGTCCTCGCCAAGAACGACGCCTGTGCCCACACCCTGCGCGAGGATCTCGCCGCCCGCGGCACCTCCCTCGTCAATCTGCTCTCCAGCCCTGGCAGCGGCAAGACCGCGCTCCTGGAACGTGAGCTGACCCTCGCCCGCGACCGCGGTGTTCCGGTCGCGGCGCTCACCGCCGACCTCGCCACCGAGAACGACGCCGTGCGGCTGGCCCGCTCCGGAGTGCCCGTCAAACAGGTGCTCACCGACGGGCTGTGCCACCTGGAGGCCGAGATGCTGGGCGGGCACCTCCACGGCTGGCTGCCCGCGGACACCCGGCTGCTGTTCATCGAGAACGTCGGCAACCTGGTCTGCCCCGCCTCCTACGACCTCGGGGAGACCCTGCGCGTCGTGCTGGCGTCGGTGACCGAGGGCGAGGACAAGCCGCTGAAGTACCCCACCGCCTTCGGACTGGCGCATCTGGTCGTGGTCACCAAGACCGATATCGCCGAGGCGGTCTCGTTCGACGAGAAGGAGTTCCGCGCCAACGTCGAACGCATCAACCCGGGGGTGGAGGTCGTCCTCACCTCGGTGCGCGGCGGTGCGGGCGACGGTCTGCTGCTGGACCGGGCGCTGGCGGCGCGCGACGGTGCCCCGGTGCACATCCCGGTCATGACCCGGAAGTCCCACCACGTCCATGACGCGGACGACGGCCAGCCGTGCGACGAGGGGCACACCCACGAAGCGGGCCACCACACCCACGATGCGGGCCACTCCCATCCCCACGATGCGGGCCACTCCCACTCCCACTCGCATGAGGCGCCGGGCGGCCGGGCGCACCCCACCGACTCCGACACCGTGGCGTCGAGCCGCTCATGACCACCGGGCAGGCCGAGGGGACCACCGCGACGGCCCCTCCCGCAGCCGCCGCACGCCGCCGGATCACCGTGCGGGGCGTCGTCCAGGGCGTCGGCTTCCGCCCGTTCGTCCACACCCTCGCCACGGAAATGGGCCTGACGGGCCATGTGACCAACACCGGCGAGGGCGTCGTCGCCGAGGTCGAGGGCGCCCCCGCGGCGCTCGCCCGCTTCGGCGAGCGCCTCAGCGGCGAGGCGCCGCCGCTGGCCGTCGTGGAGACCGTCGACGGCCAGGAGATCGCCCTGGCCGGTGACGCCGGCTTCCGTATCCTCCCCTCCCGCGCCCACGGTCCCTCCCGCACCCTGGTCGCCCCGGACGCCGCCACCTGCGAGGCCTGCCTCGCCGAGCTGACCGACCCGGCCGACCGCCGCCACCGGCACCCCTTCCTCAGCTGCACCCACTGCGGGCCCCGCTTCACCCTCGTCACCGGCGTCCCCTATGACCGTGCGCTGACGACCATGGACCGCTTCCCGATGTGCCCCGCCTGCGCACGGGAGTACGCGGACCCGGGCGACCGGCGGTTCCACGCCCAGCCCATCGCCTGCCACGACTGCGGCCCCCGGCTGCGGCTGCTCACCGCCGACCCCGCCGACCGCACCAGCCCACCGCACCCGGCACCCGGTGCCGACCCGGTCGCCGCCACCCGGCGGCTGCTCGCCGACGGCGCGATCGTGGCCGTCAAGGGCCTCGGCGGCTACCACCTCGTCTGCGACGCCGCCGATGACTCCGCCGTCGGCCTGCTGCGCGCCCGCAAGGCCCGCGGCGACAAGCCCTTCGCGCTGATGGCCCGTCAAGTCAGCGACGTGGAACACCTGGTGCGCGTCGGGGCGGAGGAACGCGCGCTGCTCACCGGGCCCGTACGGCCGATCGTGCTGCTGCGCCGCACCCCGCGTCCGGCGGCGGCCCCGGGCGCCGCCATGCCGTCCGACGCGGTCGCCCCCGGCAGCCCCGACCTGGGCGTCATGCTGCCGTACACCCCGCTGCACCACCTCCTCCTCGGACTGCCCGGTGACCCTCCGGGGCCCCGGCTGCTCGTCATGACCAGCGGCAACGTCGCGGGCGAACCGATCGTCACGGACGACGACGAGGCCCTGCGGCGCCTCGCGCAGCTGGCGGACGCCTGGCTCACCCACGACCGGCCGATCCGGATTCCGTGCGACGACTCGGTGGTCCGCATCAGCGACGGGGAGCCGCTGTTCGTGCGCCGCTCCCGCGGGTACGCGCCGTTCCCCGTCCCCCTGCCGGTGCCGGTACGGCCCGCGCTCGCGGCCGGCGGGGACCTCAAGAACGTGTTCTGCCTCGCCGAAGGGCACCGCGCCTGGCTGTCCGCGCACATCGGCGACATGGACGACCTGGCGACACAGTGCGCCTTCGAGCGGGCCGAGGAGCACCTGGAGACGGTCACCGGGGTGCGCCCCCAACTCCTCGCCGCCGACCGGCATCCCGGCTACCGCTCCGGCCGCTGGGCGCAGTGCCACACCGACGGCCGGCCGCTGGTCCGCGTCCAGCACCATCACGCCCATATCGCCGCGGCCATGGCCGAACACGGGCTCCGCGACGGCCACCCCGTCATCGGGGTCGCCTTCGACGGCACCGGCTACGGCGACGACCACGCCGTCTGGGGCGGCGAGATCCTGCTCGCCGACTACGACGGCTACCGCCGCTTCGGCCAGCTCGCCTACGTCCCGCTGCCCGGCGGCGACGCCACCGTACGGCGCCCCTACCGCATGGCCCTCGCCCATCTGCGCGCCGCGGGCATCGACTGGGCCGCTGACCTGCCCCCGGTGACGGCCTGCCCGCCGGACGAGCGGCGGCTGCTGGCCCGGCAGCTCGAACGTCACTTCAACTGTGTGCCGACCTCCAGCATGGGCCGGCTCTTCGACGCCGTGTCCTCGCTGGCAGGGGTCTGCCACCACGCCGGATACGAGGCCCAGGCCGCCATGGCCCTCGAAGCCGCCGCCCTGACAGCGGGCGAGGAGCACGGTCCCGGGTACGCGTTCGCGCTGCGCCCCGGTCCGTCCGGCGCGGCCGCCGCCGACCTCGTCGCCGACCCGGCGCCGGTGCTCACCGCCGTCGTCGGGGACCTCCGCGCCGGCACCCCCGTACCGCTGATCGCGGCCCGCTTCCACACCGCGGTCGCCGACCTCGTCCGGCGCGGCTGTGTGTCGGCCCGCGAGCGCACCGGACTGACGACCGTGGCCCTGACCGGCGGGGTCTTCGCCAACACCCTGCTGGCCGAGGCCGCCGCCCGCCTGCTGCGGCAGGACGGCTTCACCGTCCTGCGCCACCGCCGCGTCCCGCCCAACGACGGGGGACTGGCACTCGGTCAGATCGTCGTCGCGGCCCGCACGGCAGGAGCCGCCGTGCGCTGAGCGGTACCGCGGCGCGGCGGACGCAACGTACCCACGACGAGGAGAGCCCCCATGTGTCTGGCGGTACCCGGCAAGGTATTGGACATCGAGGAACGGGACGGCACCCGTATGGCGACCGTCGACTTCGGCGGTGTGGTCAAGGAGGTGTGCCTGGAGTACGTCCCCGACCTGAAGGTCGGTGAGTACGCCATCGTCCATGTCGGCTTCGCGCTGCAGCGCCTGGACGAGGAGTCCGCCCGGCACACCCTCGCCCTGTTCGAGGAACTGGGCCTGCTGCAGGAGGAGTTCGGCGACCCCTGGGAGGCGGCCGCCGCCCAGGGACGGGACGGGGCGGGCGGCACACCCCCGGCCGCCCCCATCGACGGAGCGCGGGAGACGAGCCGGTGAAGTACCTCGAAGAGTTCCAGAACCCCGAGCTGGCCCGCCGGCTGCTCGACGAGATCCGGGCCACGGTGACCCGGCCCTGGGCCCTGATGGAGGTCTGCGGCGGGCAGACCCACACCATCATCCGGCACGGCATCGACCAACTGCTACCCGATGAGGTCGAGTTGATCCACGGTCCGGGCTGTCCGGTCTGTGTGACGCCGCTGGACGTCATCGACAAGGCCCTGGAGATCGCCTCCCGCCCCGACGTGATCTTCTGTTCCTTCGGTGACATGCTCCGCGTCCCCGGCAGTGACCGCGATCTGTTCCAGGTGCGCGGCCGGGGCGGTGACGTCCGGGTGGTCTACTCCCCGCTCGACGCCCTGAAGGTCGCCCAGCAGAACCCGGACCGCCAGGTGGTGTTCTTCGGCATCGGCTTCGAAACCACCGCACCGCCGAACGCCATGACGGTGTATCAGGCCCGCAAGCTCGGCATCCGCAACTTCAGCCTGCTGGTCTCGCACGTCCGGGTGCCGCCCGCGATCGAGGCGATCATGTCCTCGCCGAGCTGCCGGGTCCAGGCCTTCCTGGCCGCGGGCCACGTCTGCAGCGTGATGGGCACGGGGGAGTACCCCGAACTGGCCGAGCGCCACCGGGTGCCGATCGTGGTCACCGGCTTCGAACCCCTCGACATCCTGGAGGGCGTCCGCCGCACCGTCCGCCAGCTGGAGCGCGGCGAACACACCGTGGACAACGCCTACCCGCGCGCCGTCCGCAGCGAGGGCAACCCGGCCGCCCAGGCCATGCTCGCCGATGTCTTCGAGGTCACCGACCGCGCCTGGCGCGGCATCGGCACCATCCCCGCCAGCGGCTGGCGGCTGTCGGAGCGCTACCGCGACTACGACGCCGAGTACCGCTTCTCCGTCGACGGCCTCACCACCCGCGAACCGGCCGCCTGCCGCAGCGGGGAGGTCCTCCAGGGACTCATCAAGCCGCACGAGTGCGAGGCCTTCGGCACCACCTGCACCCCGCGCTCCCCGCTCGGCGCCACCATGGTCTCCAGCGAGGGCGCCTGCGCCGCCTACTACCTCTACCGCCGACTCGGCACCCCGTCCATCCCGCAGGAGGCGAGCCCCGTTGCCTGACACCAAGCACCCCCAGCCCGGCGGCCCCACCCCGGCCGACCGCGGTCTGCCCACCGTCGACATCTCCGGCTGGACCTGCCCCACCCCGCTCCGCGACCAGCCGCGTGTCGTCATGGGGCACGGCGGAGGGGGCGCGCTGTCCGCCGAACTCGTCCAGCAGATCTTCGCCCCCGCCTTCGGCGGCGAGATCCTCGCCCAGCTCGGTGACTCCGCCGCGGTGTCCCTCGGCGGCGTCCGCCTGGCGTTCTCCACCGACTCCTATGTCGTCCGGCCGCTCTTCTTCCCCGGCGGCTGCATCGGCGACCTCGCCGTCAACGGCACCGTCAACGACCTCGCCATGAGCGGCGCCAGAGCCGCCTACCTCTCCTGCGGCTTCATCCTGGAGGAAGGCGTCGAGATGCCGGTGGTCGCCGGGGTCGCCGACGCCATGGGCGCGGCGGCACGGGCCGCCGGGGTCGAGGTGGCGACCGGCGACACCAAGGTCGTCGAGGCGGGCCACGGCGACGGCGTCTACCTCAACACCGCCGGTATCGGCCTGATCCCGGCGGGCGTCGACCTGCGCCCGCAGCGCGTCGTCCCCGGCGATGTGGTGATCGTCAGCGGTGACATCGGCCTGCACGGCGTGGCCATCATGAGCGTGCGTGAGGGCCTGGAGTTCGGCGTCGAGATCGAGAGCGACTGCGCGGCCCTCGGCGGCCTCGTGGAGAGCATGCTCGCCGTCACCCCCGATCTGCACGTCCTGCGCGACCCCACCCGCGGCGGGCTGGCCGCGGCGCTGTGTGAGATCGCCACCGCCTCCTGCACCGGCATCGTCATCCAGGAGCGCGCCATCCCCGTGCCGTCGGCCGTCGCCAACGCCTGCGCCATCCTCGGCCTGGACCCGATGTACGTCGCCAACGAGGGGAAGCTGGTGGCGTTCGTCCCCCGCGAGCACGCCGACGCCGTGCTGGACGCGATGCGGGCCCACCCCCTGGGCGCCGGCGCCGCGGTCATCGGGGAGACCGTGGAGACCCACCCCGGCATGGTCGTGGCCCGCACCCCGCTGGGCGGCACCCGGGTCGTCGACCTGCCGCTGGGCGAGCAGCTGCCACGGATCTGCTGAGCCCACGCGAGAGGGCGGCGCCGGAAGGGGCGCCGCCCTCTCGCGTGTGACCGGACCCGCTCAGGTCTTCTGCAGCAGCCGGGACCCGAACCAGTCGTCGGCGTCCCGTACCCCGGGCAGAACGAAGAAGTAGCCGCCGCCGATCGGAGTGATGAACTCCGACAGCGGTTCGTGCCGCAGGCGCCGCTGCACGGCGGCGAACTGCCGCTCCGGGTTCTGCTGGTAGCCGCAGAAGACCAGCCCGAGGTCCATCTGCCCCTTGCTGTCGTAACCGGCGTCGTAGTTGTAACTCCGGCGCAGGAAGCGGGACTTGTCAGTCTTGTCGGTGCGCGGGTTGGCCAGCCGGATATGGGAGTCGAGCGGGATCTTCTTGCCGTACGGGTCCTCGCGGTACCTCGGTGAGTCCGTCTCGTGCGTGCCGTCCAGCGGCGCACCGCTCGCCTTGCGCCGGCCGAAGATCTTCTCCTGGCGTGACACCGGCACCTTGTCCCACTTCTCGACGTGGAAGCGGATCAGGCGCAGCACCTGATAGCTGCCGCCCAGCGCCCAGTCCGGCTCCCCGCAGGGCGGCGTCACCCACAGCAGCCGGTCCATCTCCCGGGCCGAGCCGGTGTCCGGATTGACGATCCCGTCCTTGAAGCCGACGAAGGTGCGCGGCGACCCCGAGGGCCGCGACGGGTTGAGGAAGGCGTCCGCCCGCCAGCGGGGCCGCAGCAGACCGTGCGTCTCCCGCGCCAGGTCGCGCAGCACGTGGACGACGGCGTCCGGGTGCTGCGCGCAGACCTGCAACGACAGGTCACCGTGGCAGCGGGCCGGCTCCAGCCGGTCGTCGGGGAAGGCCGGCATCGCCTTGAGATGCCGTGGCTTGTGCCCGGAGAGACCGAAGCGGTCGTCGAACAGGGAGGCACCGACACCGAGGGTGACGGTGAGCGAGTCCGGGGTGGGCTTCTCCGCGGCGACCTGCTCGTCCTGCGGCTTCACCCCGGCCGCCAGCACCCGCGACCGGGTGGTGAGCTTCTGGAGCAGGGTGGTGAGACCTTCGCGGTCCTGGGCCAGGACATCGAAGCCGACGAAGCCGGCGAAGAGCTGCTGCGGGGTCACGATGCCGGCCTGGTGGCGTCCGTGGAACGGCACCTGGTCGGGCAGCGGCACCCCGTCGCGCCGCCGGCCCGCCGGTGCGGCAGCCGCCTGCCCGCCGAGTCCCGCCGCGGCCACCCCCGCGATCCCCGCCGCGCACTTCAGAAATCCCCGGCGTCCGTCGTGCCGCGGAACGGCGCACCCGTCGTCGGCCTGCTCACGTCTCATGGTCCCGCCCTCCTGACTGCGTCGTCCGGCAGCCGTGTGCCTGCACATCCCTGTGCGCGATGCTCGCCGCCCACGACGTACGGGTCGGGAGCAACACGGCCCCGGCCCCGGATATCACGCCTGGGACCCCGGCGGGTCGTCCGAATGGCGCAGCCGGCGGGCCCACCGCGCGACAGCGCCCCGGAGCGCTTCTAGCGTCGGCCCTGTGACCTGCCCGAACACCCACCACGCAGGCCGGGCGGCAGGTCACCCACCGTGCACCACCACCGAGCCCATGGACCCCCCACATGAGCACTTCCACCGACGCGAGCACCGCCCTGGCCGAGGCCACCCGCCTCGCCCCGGGCACCCCGCTCGAGGAACACACGGCCGACGGCACCGCACCAGGCAGCGAGGGCACCACCGTCGACGGGGCACCACCCGTCGAGGCGGACCGCGCCGCCGACGCGGAGGCCGTCCCGGACGCGAGTGCGGCCGCAGACGAGTGCACGGCCTCCCAGGGCGACCCGGCCGCGGCGGAACCGGCCGTCGGCCACGCCATGCCCCTCGACGGCGGCGCCGATGTCGCCGCACCGCCCGTCTCCTGGCTGCGCATCGAGAAGGGCCATGCCGAGCCGGAGGAGATCGCGGCGATCAGCGTCGTCCTGTGCGCCCAGCTCGCCGGCCTGAGTGCCCTCGCCGCCGACGGCCGGCCCGAGGAGCCGCCCCGGGACCGCCGGCACCCGCCGGGCCGCTCCGCCTGCTGGTCCGGCTGCTGGACCTGCGGCTGAGCTCCGGCACCGCGCTGACGGCCGGTCGGCCGAGCGTCCGGCGGCGCTCGGCCGACCGCGTGCGTCCGGAGCCGTCGTCAGCCCCCCTGCTCCTCTGACCAGGAGTGAGTGACCGGGTACGCATCGTCACTCTCCAGTACCTCGGCGCTGCGCTGCGTGCTGGAAGTGTCCGCTGGTGGAACGCGTGATTCCTCTTCGGTGATCGTCGAGTAGGGTCCGGCGAGCCGGAACAGTGAATCAAGGAGCGTTTGTCGTGGCCGAGGGTCAGGTATCGGGTGAGGGCGACGGGGCGGATGTCCCGGAAGTGCAGGCGCAGGAGCGCCGATTGCGCCGTGACCTGGGCTTCTGGGGACTGACGGGCATCGGCTTCTCCAATATCGTCGGCTCCGGCTGGCTGTTCGCCGCCCTGTACGCGGCGCAGACCGCCGGTCCCGCGGCGCTGCTCTCCTGGATCGGGGCCGGCGTGCTGTGCGGGCTGGTCGCCCTGGTCATGATCGAGCTCGGCGCGACCCGGCCGGAGGGCGGCGGTACGGTCCGCTGGCCGCTGTTCGCCAGCGGCCGGCTCGTCGGCACCCTCATCGGCTGGTCGACCCTGCTGTCGGTGGGCGGTACCGCCGCCGAGATCAGCGCGATCATGCAGTACGCCGCGCACTACCTCCCGGGCATCTACAACGGCCACACCCTCACGCTCTCCGGAGTGGCCCTGGCCGCCGGGCTCAGCGTCCTGCTGACGGCGCTCAACTGGTTCGCGGTGCGGATGTTCGCCCGGCTCAACAACCTGGTCTCGATCTTCAAGATCGTGGTCCCGGTCGTCACCGTGGCGGCCCTGATCGCCTCCGGCTGGCACTCCGGCCGTCTGACGGACCACGGCGGCTTCGCCCCGTACGGCTATGTCGCCTGCCTGACCGCGCTGGCCGGCGGCGGCATCGTCTACTCCGTCAACGGGTTCCAGGCCCCGCTGGACTTCTCGGGCGAGACCCGCAACCCCCGCCGTACCCTTCCCGCCGCGGTGCTCACCGGCATCGGCCTCGCGGTGATCATGTACCTGGCCCTCCAGGTGGCCTTCCTCTTCACCGTCCCCGAGCATCTGCTCGGCAATGGCTGGAAGGGGGTCTCCTTCGACTCCCCGTTCGGCCAGCTCGCCCTGATCCTCAATCTGCACTGGCTGGCCAGCCTGCTGTACGCGGACGCGGTGATCTCGCCCGGCGGTTCGGCGTACGTGGGCGTGGCGCTCAACGGGCGGCACACCTACGCGCTCGCCAAGAACGGCACCATCCCCCGGTACTTCATGAAGGTCAACGAGCGGTTCGGCATCCCGCGCCGGGCGCTGGCGATCAACCTCGTCGTGATCATGGTCTTTCTGCTGCCGTTCGGCGGCTGGCAGGACATCGTGAGCGTCATGGGCGACATGTATCTGCTGATCTACGCCGCCTCCGCGGTCGCGGTCGCCGTGTTCCGCGCCGAACCGGGCGGCCGCACCGCCGGCTGGGTCCCGGGGCTGAGCTGGATCGCGCCGCTCAGCTTCGTCGTGGCCAGCGAGTTCGTCTACTGGTCGGGCTGGCACGACCTGCGGCTCGCGCTGCCCCTCGTGCTCGGCGGCCTGCTGATCTTCCTGGCCATGCGCCGCCCCGGGGCACGCGACAGGGCCGCCGTCGAGAGCGACGGCGCCGGCCCGAGCCGCCCGCTCGGCGCCGAACTCCGCACCGGCGCCTGGCTGGTGGCCTATCTGGTGAGCCTCACGCTGGTCTCCTGGCTGGGCACCTTCGAGGGCTCCGGCAAGCTGCCGGCCCCGTACGACTCGGTCACCGTGGCCGTCCTCGCGCTCGCCATCTTCTTCTGGGCGGTGCGGTCCGGCGTCCGGCACCTGGAGGTGGCCCGCCCCGCCGCCGCCTGAACAGGCCACGGGGGCCGTCAAGCGGAAGTCCGACCGCGGAAATATGATGAACCGGGAGAGGCGGGCTCCCGAAGAGCCCCCATGAGGCCAGGTCAGGCGGCCACCGCGGAGACGCACGGAGCACGCCCCGCAGTGGCCCATGCACCGACGCACCTGGGAGCGGTCCATGCTTCGGCGTCGTCCCCCGCGGTCGGCGAGCGCGGACGATCTGCTGACCACGCTCGGGCGACTGACCGCCCAGGCGCGGGAAGGCGCCGAGAAACAGCGGGCCCGGGTCGAACTCGCCGAGGCGCTCCAGCGGGAGATGCTGCCGGCCGTACTGCCGGCGATACCGGGGCTGCGCGCCGCCGCCACCTACGCACCCGCCCGGCACGGCCTGGACATCGGCGGCGACTGGTACGACGGCTTCCCGCTGCCGGACGGCTCGCTCGCCTTCTGCGTCGGCGATGTGCAGGGCCATGACGTCGAGGCGGCCGCCTTCATGGGGCAGATCCGCTTCGGGCTGCGCGCCGTCGCCGGCCACGCCGCCGATCCGGGGGAGGTGCTGAGCCGGGCCAACGACCTGCTGCTCTCGGTCGACTGCGGGCTCTTCGCGACCTGCACCTTCGTCCGCTTCGACCCGGTCGCCTGGGAGCTGACCAGCGCCCGCGCCGGTCATGTCCCCGGAATCTGGGCCACCACCGACGGCCGGTCCGGCCTCGCCGACGACGCGGGAGGCCTGCCGCTCGGCATCGCGCCGGGCGAGAGATACCCGGTCACCCGGCGCCGGTTCGCCACGGCGGGGGCGTACGTGCTGCTCACCGACGGGGTCGTGGAAGGGCCGTCGTTCCCGATCGAGGCGGGGCTGACCCAGGTGACCCGGCTGGTCAGCGCCAACGCCGACGGCGACCCGGCCACCGTGGCTGATGTGGCGATGACCGTGGCCGAGTTCACCGGGCACACGGACGACTCCGCGGTGCTCGTGCTGCGCTTCGACGCGGCGGCGCCCAGGGCCGGGTGAAGCGCGGCGCGGGCACGCGTGTCGAGAGCGGCGCGCGGCCGTCGGCGTTGTCTGATGGCCGAGTGGTGCGCACCGAGGGACTCCGCCGTCCGGCACCGGCCGCCCTGACGATCCTCGTGCTCGTCGGCGTCTACTACGGGACCGCACAGATCGGCCTGTTGGAGCAGGTGGTGATCGCGGGTGCCGTGGTCACCCCGTTGTGGCCGCCCACGGGCATCTCGCTGAGCTGTCTGCTGCTCCTCGGCCTGTGGACCTGGCCGGGCATCGCCCTCGGCACCCTGCTGGTCGTCGCCTCCCTCAGCACGCTGGACGTCTCGGTCCTCGGCATCATGACGGGCAACACCCTGGCCCCGGTCTGCGCCTGCCTGATGCTGCGCCGGGTGGGCTTCCACCCCGGGCTCGACCGGCTGCGGGACGGTGTGGCACTGGTCGCCCTCGGCGCCTTCGCCGGGATGCTGATCAGCGCGACGCTGGGCAGCGGGACGCTCCTCCTCAAGGGTGCGCTGCCGCCCGGCGGCTTCTGGCGGACCTGGGCGGCGTGGTGGGTGGGCGACGCCATGGGCATCCTCGTCGTCACCCCGCTGCTCCTCGCCGGCCGTAAGGCCCGGTGGCCGCGCGGCGTCCCCGCCTACCGGTGGGCGGAGGCCGCGACCCTGCTGATCGCGTCGTTCGCGGTCTCGCTGGTGGCGGTCACCAGCGAGCTGTCCCTGCTGTTCCTGGTCTTTCCGCTGATCGTGTGGGCGGCGCTGCGCTTCCAGCTCCAGGGGGCGGCGCCCTGTGTGCTGCTGGTGTCCGTACTGGCCATCACGGCGGCCACCCGCCGCACCGGGCCCTTCCAGGGCCAGAGCCTGCTGGAGGCGATGGTCAACCTCCAGGCCCTCAACGCGTCCGCCGCGCTCACCGCGCTGCTGCTGTCGGCCGTCGTCACCGAGCAGAACAGCATCCGCCGCAAGGTCGAGCAGGCCTGCCGCGAACTGGCCGAAGTGGTGGACCGGCTGGCCCCCGGGGAGAGCCGGCGCCGATGGCCGCCGGAGGCCGGCGAGGGCTGACCCGGCGCCCATTCCGTACGGTCAGCTCCGCAGCAGTTCCGTCAGGTCGTAGCGCACCGGCTCCTCCAGCTGGGCGTAGGTGCAGCTCTCCGGCGTACGGTCGGGACGCCAGTGGCGGAACTGGGCGGTGTGCCGGAAGCGGCTGCCCTCCATGTGGTCGTAGGCGACCTCGCACACCCGCTCCGGGCGCAGCGGCACCCACGACAGGTCCTTGCCGCCGCTCCACCGGCTGGGCCCGCCCGGCATCCGCCGCGACGCGTGCGCCGCCTCGTCGGTCCACGCGCCCCACGGATGGCCCGCGACCTCGTCCATCCGCAGCGGCGCCAGCTCCTCGACCAGCGCGCGCCGCCGGGCCATCGGGAACGAGGCGCACACCCCGACGTGCTGGAGCTGCCCGGCGCTGTCGTGCAGCCCCAGCAGCAGAGAGCCGACCACCGGACCGCTCTTGTGCAGCCGGTACCCCGCGACGACGCAGTCGGCGGTACGGGCATGCTTGATCTTGAACATGGCCCGGTCACCCGGCCGGTAGGGCAGATCGAGCGGCTTGGCGACCACCCCGTCCAGCCCCGCCCCCTCGAACTGGGTGAACCAGCGCAGGGCCAGCTCCTGATCCCGTGTCGCGGGCGCCGTGTACACCGGCGCACGGGCCGGCCGCAGCGCCTCGACCAGGGCCTCCCGGCGCGCCGACTGCGGCTCGTCCAGCAGCGCGGCGGCGTCGAGGGCCAGCAGGTCGAAGGCGACGAGCGAGGCGGGCGTCCGCTCGGCGAGGGTACGGACCCGGGAGTCCGCCGGGTGGATGCGCTCCAGCAGTTCCTCGAAGTGCAGCCGGCCGTCGTGGGCGATCACGATCTCGCCGTCGATGACGCAGCGCCGGGGCAGCTCGGACCGCGCCGCCCGGACCACCTCCGGGAAGTAGCGGGTGAGCGGCTTCGTCGTACGGCTGGTGATCTCGATGTCCTCGCCGTCCCGGAAGACGATGACGCGGAAGCCGTCCCACTTGGCCTCGTACTGCATGCCGGCGGGAATGTCGGCCACCAGCTTGGCGAGCATGGGGGAGACCGGAGGCATGACGGGCAGGTCCATGTCCCGATCCTGCGGGCTGGGCACGGTTCCCGCGCGCCGGGCGGCCGGGCCCGCGGTCCTCCCGGCGCGCGGCGGCGCCGCACGGTCCTTACCGTGGAGCCATGGCCGGAGCCGGAGCTGTCGAACTGGACGTCGCGGGGCGCACGGTGCGCCTCTCGCACCCCGACAAGACGTATTACCCGGAGCGCGGCTTCACGAAGATGGACGTCGCGCAGTACTACCTCGCCGTCGCTGACGGGGTGCTGCGGGGCCTGCGTGACCGGCCCACCACCATGCAGCGCTTCCCCGACGGCGTCGAGGGCGAGTTCTTCTACCAGAAGCGGGCCCCCAAGGGGATGCCGGACTGGCTTCCCACGGCCCGGATCGCCTTCCCGAGCGGACGGTTCGCCGACGAGATGTGCCCCACCGAACCGGCGGCCGTGCTCTGGGCGGCCAACCTGGGGTGTCTGACGTTCCACCCCTGGCCGGTCCGCCGCGGGGACACCGAGCACCCCGACGAACTGCGGATCGACCTCGACCCCCAGCCCGGCACCGGCTTCGCCGACGCCGTCAAGGTCGCCTTCGGCCTGCGCGAACTGCTGGCGGAGCACGGGCTGCGCGGCTGGCCCAAGACGTCCGGCGGCCGCGGCGTGCACGTCTATGTGCCGATCCGGCCCCACTGGACGTTCACCGAGGTCAGACGGGCCGCGATCACCCTGGCGCGGGCGCTGGAACGCCGGATGCCGGACCTGGTGACCTCGGCGTGGTGGAAGGAGGAGCGCGGCGAGAAGGTCTTCGTCGACTACAACCAGATGGCCAGGGACCGGACCATCGCCTCCGCCTACTCGCTGCGCGCCCGGCCCCGCGCGACCGTCTCCACCCCGCTGCGCTGGGACGAGCTGTCCGACGCCGCTCCCGAGGACTTCGATCTGCGGACGGTCCCTCCGCGGTTCGCGGAACTGGGCGATGTGCACGCGGACATGGCGGACCACGCCTTCGGCCTGGAGTCCGTCCTGGAACTCGCGGACCGGCAGGCGGCGGACGAGGGACTCGGCGACCTGCCCTATCCGCCCGACCACCCGAAGATGCCCGGCGAGCCGTCCCGGGTACAGCCCAGCCGGGCCCGTAAGCGCTGAGCGCGGGCGGGACGATGCGCGCACGCCGGTGCCGGAGCCCCGTGACGACGTCCTGTCCGGGGCGCCCGACCGCCGCGAGGTCCGGCCGGTGGAGCACGAAGCGGCCGCTGCGCTGACCCGAACGGTGGTACCCGCCGCTGCCGCCACCGGGCCGGACCGGCCTCGCCGTTCGTCCGCCGGCGGGGCGCCGCACCGCCCGTCCCCGGCATGCGACGTTCGCGCCGGGGCGGGAACATTCCGCACGTGGGGCACGACAGGAGCACCGGAGGCGAGCCGCCCGTGAGCGCGTCCGGGATCGACTACGCGGCGGTCTTCCAGGCGCTGCCGGGCGCGGTGCTGCTGCTCACCCCGGAGTTCGTGATCGCCGATGCCAACGCGGCCCTGCTCCGGCGGGCCGGGCGGGAACGCCACCAGCTGATCGGCCGCTACCTCTTCGACGTCTTCCCCGACAACCCCGACGACCCGGACGCCACCGGGACGCGCAACCTCCGGGCGTCCCTGGAGCGGGTGGTGGCCACCGCGGCGCCCGACACCATGGCGCTGCAGCGCTATGACATCGAGGCGCCCGGCCGGCCGGGCCGGTTCGAGGAGCGGTACTGGAGCCCGGTCAACGCGCCGGTGCTCGACGACGACGGGCGGGTCACGCTGATCGTGCACCGGGTCGAGGAGGTCACCGACACCGTCCGCGCCACCGCCGGTGACCAGGGCGGCGACCGGCAGCGGATGGCGGCCGAGCTCTACGCCCGCGCCCAGGAACTGCAGGGGGCCAACGAGCGGCTGCGGTGGGCCCACGCCAGGGAACAGGAGGTGGCGCTCGCCCTCCAGGAGGCGATGCTGCCCGCGCCACGGCTCGTGGGGCACCACCGCGCCGCGGTCCGCTACCGCCCTGCGACCGGTGCGCTCCATGTCTGCGGTGACTGGTACGACCTGGCCGAACTGCCCGGCGACCGGATGGCGGTGGCCGTCGGCGACGTCGTGGGCCACGGGCTGGCCGCCGCCTGCGTCATGGGCCAGCTCCGCAGTGCGCTGAGCGCCGCCACCCGGGTCGTCGGCGGCCCGGCACAGGCGCTGGAGGTGCTGGGGATCTACGCGCGCTCGGTGGACGGCGCGGAGTCCACCACCGCGGTGCAGACCGTCATCGACTGGTCCACGCACACCCTCTCCTACAGCAGCGCCGGCCATCCCCCGCCGGCCGTGCTGCACCCGGACGGCACGGTCGAGCTGCTGGACCGGGCGACCGACCCGCCGCTGGGCGCGCGGCCCGAGCACGTCGACCGCCCCGAGGCGTCCGTGATGTTCGCCGAGGGCGCGGTCCTGGTTCTCTACACGGACGGGCTGATCGAGCGCCGCCACGAGGACATCGACGTCGGTCTGGGGCGGCTGACCGGTGCGCTCATCCGGCACCGGGGCGCCGATGCCGAGTCACTGGCCGATGCGCTGCTGGCGGAGGTGCTGCCGCCCGGCGGTGCCACCGATGATGCGGCGCTTGTGATCGTCCGGCTCTGACCAGGTCGTTCACTGACTCGCTTTGCCGATTCATTACCGCGACTGGAGCAATTCTTGGGGCCGTTGGAGTGGCTCTCCGTCGTGTCTGCAGGGTTTCGGGCGGGGCGCGGTACTCATCGAATGTCAGATTTCCTGCCACACAGGAGAAACGCAATGCGCAAGTACATAGGCCGCTCCGTGGCCACCGCGGCCCTTGCCGCCGCTACCGTCCTCCCGCTCGCCGGCGTGGCTTCGGCCACCCCGCAGGCGCCGTCCGCATCGTCAAACGGCGACCACCACGGTCGTCACCACCATGGTCGTCACCACCACCACCACTGCCACCACAACGGCGGCTACAACGGCTTCGGCGGCTTCGGTGGCTTCGGTGGTTTCGGCGGCTACAACGGCTACAACGGCTTCGGCGGCTGCGGCTACGGCAACTACGGCTACGGCTTCGGGGGCTTCCCCTTCGGCCTGCTGGGCATCCTCTGACCGGCAGTAGCACTGACAGGCCGCCGCAGCCCTTGGCTGCGGCGGCTCGTCGCTGTCATGCCAGGGTGCCGGCCTCCTGCCCGGCCCGCCGGCGCAGCTCCTTCTTGTCGGGCTTGCCCGCGTCGGTCAGCGGCAGCGCCTCGACGAAGGTGACCCGGTGCGGCTCGTACATCGCCCCGCGCTCCGCCGACACCATCGCGCGCAGCTGCCGCGCGTCGAGCTCGCTGCCCGGCGCCCGCACCACGGCGGCGTGCACCCGCTCCATCCGGTCGGCGTCCCGGACACCGAACACCGCGCTCTGCCGTACCTGCGGGTGCGAGTTCAGCAGGTCCTCCAGTTCGGTGGTGTACACATGGCCGCCGACCACGACGATCATGTCCTTGAGCCGGTCGACGATGGTCAAGTAGCCCTCGTCGTCGAGGAATCCGATGTCCCCGGTGTGCAGCCAGCCGCCCCGCAGCACCTCGTTGGTCAGCTCGGGCTGCTTCCAGTACCCCTTCATGATCATGGTGGAGCGCACACAGACCTCGCCGTGCCCGCCGGCCGGCAGCGCGCGGCCCGCCTCGTCACGGATCTCCACCTCGACGTCGGGCAGCACCTTCCCCGCCGAGCGCAGCCGGTCGGGCCGCAGCGGATCGTGGTCCTCCGGGGAGAGCACGCTGATGGCGCCGGCCTCGTTCTGCCCGTAGCCCTGCAGCAGCACCGGGCCGAACATCCGTATCGCGTCGGCGATCCGGGCCGGGGACGCCTGGCAGCCGCCGTAGGTGAGCGTCCGCAGGCTGGAGGTGTCGGTGTGCGGGGCGTCCGGGTGGTCCATCAGCTGGTAGAGCAGCGGCGGCAGCAGGAACATCTCGGTGATGCGCTCGCGCGCGATGGTGGCGAGCACCGTGCCGGGGTCGAAGTCGTCGAGCAGGACGACGGTGCCGCCCGCGTGCAGGATGCGGTCGGCGATCGCGCCCGCGGCGTGCGCCAGGGTGGTGCAGACCAGCTGCCGGCGCGCGGTCCCCGGCTCCTGCCGCGTCACTCCCTGGGACCGGCCCACCTGCTCGAAGGTGGTGCAGATGCCCTTCGGGTGGCCGGTGGTGCCGCCGGTGTGGCGGATGGTGCACACGTCGTCGGGCCGGGCCCGGGCCGCGAACGGCTCGTCGGACTGCCCGGCCGCCAGGTCCAGCAGATCCGCGCCCAGCTTCGCGGGACCGAGGACGAGGACGTCCGGCACCGGCGCCAACTCCGTCACCCGCGCGGCCCGTTCGGCGTACCGCGGGTCGACGATCAGGGCCCGGGTCTCGACGTCCTGGACGATGGCGGCCTGGGACTCGGCGGACAGCTGGTTGTAGAGGTGGTTGACCCGGGCGCCGATCAGATTCGCGGCGTAGCGGGCGGCGAGGGTCTCCGGGAGGTTGCCGCTGAGCAGGGTGACGGTGCTGCCGCGCTCGACGCCCCGGGCGCGCAGGGCGCGGGCCAGGCGGTGGACCAGCGCGCGGAACTCGCCCGCGGTGACGCGGCGGCCCTGGTGGACCAGGGCTTCGCGCGCCGGGTCGGCGCTGAGTACATCGAGGTTCTCCTCCACGTAGGTACGGAATGTCCGGGCGGGGGTGGTCATGATGTCGGGCTTCCTCCTGACGCCGGCGGGTGCGGGCGCGTGCACCGGGGTGGCCATTTAGTTGCTAGAGGCAACCAAAGTCAGGGTAGTGCCAGAGATCAACAACTCCAAGTCGGGCGGCCGGGCCCGGGATCGCACCGCGGACGCCCCCGCCCGCCGGCCGTCCCGCGCACGGCCCCCCGCCCCGGCCGCCCGCCTCCGGGCCCGTCCGGATTCCTCGCCCCGAATATCGTCAACACGGTCGCCCACCTGGGGCTCACGGCGGATAATGCTCCCTCGCGCACGGGCCGCGGATGCCCTGCGGAACTCGCTCTCCCTGCGGGTCCGTCCCGTGTCGAGAGATGATGGGGAGCAACGGAAGCACAGCGAGAACCGGCCGATGTACGGAGAGCGCCACGGCTGTCGGTCTGCGATGACCGGCGGAAGGAGTGCCTGGATGGGTGCGACCGACGCGTTCCCCGAAGGTGCTGCCCAAGTAGGGGCCACACCGGGGCAGCCCGGCGGCCTGCTGGACATCCTGGGCGTGGCCGCGGTGATGCTGGACGCGGACGGCCGGATCACCCTGTGGAGCCCCCAGGCCGAGGCGCTGTTCGGCTGGACCGCGCAGGAGGCGCTCGGCCTGCCCGCCGCCCAGCTGCTGGTCGGACCGGAGCACTTCGATCTGGTGCTGGGACTGTTCACCCAGGTCATGGCGGGCGGCGAGAGCTGGGCCGGAGTCTTCCCGGTACAGCACAAGGACGGCAGCACCCGGCTCGTCGAGTTCCGCAACATGCGGCTGCTCGACGAGCGCGGTGAGTCCTACGCCCTCGGCATCGCCACCGACCAGACCGTGCTGCGCCGCGTCGAACGGGATCTGGCGCTGTCCGTCCGCCTGGTGGCCCAGTCCCCGATCGGCCTGGCGGTCCTGGACACGTCACTGCGCTTCGTGATGGTCAACCCCGCGCTGGAGCGCATCAACGATCTGCCCGCCGACCAGCACATCGGCCGCGACGTCCGGGAGGCGTTGTCCTTCCTGGACGCCGACTCCATAGCCGGCAGCATGCGCGAGGTGCTCGACACCGGTACGCCCCTGCTCGACCAGTTCACCGTCGGCCGCACCGCCGCCGACCCCCACGCCGACCGCGCCTGGTCGGTGTCGTACTACCGGCTGGAGGACGCCCACGGCCGGGTGCTGGGACTCGCCACCTCCGTCGTGGACGTCACCGAGCAGCACCGGTCCGCCACCGAGGCCGCCCGCGCCCGCCGGCGGCTGGCCGTCATCGCCGACGCCTCCGCCACCGTCGGTACCACCCTCGACGTCGACCAGACCGCCCACGAACTGGCCGATGTCATCGTGCCCGAACTGGCGGACATGGCCGCGGTCGACGTCCTCGACGCCGTACTGGACGGCCGCCGCCCGACCTCGCTGTCCCGCGGCGGCCCGGCCCGCTTCCGTGCGCTCGCCGTGTCCGCGGCCTACTCCACCGAGGCCGAGCGGGCCGCCGACCCCACCGGCCAGATCGCCTCCTACGAGGCCGACCGGCTGATCACCCGGTGTGTGACCGAGGCCCGTCCGGTGCTCGTCCCCCGGGTGAGCGCGGACGACCTGCCGCACATCGCCGCCGACCCGCAGGGCGCCGCGCTCCTCGGCAAGGCCGGGCTGCACTCCTACCTCGCCGTGCCGCTGATCGCCCGCGGCGAGGTCCTCGGCGCGCTGTCGCTCTACCGCGTCCGCAACCCGGAGCCGTTCGACGAGGACGACGCGGTGCTCGCCGTCGAGCTGTCCGCGCGGGCGGCGGTGTGCATCGACAACGCCCGCTCGTACCAGAGCGAACGCCGCACGGCGCTCACCCTCCAGCGCCATCTGATGAACCACCGGCCGCCGCAGCCCACGGCCATGGAGATCGCCTACCGCTACCAGCCGGCCCAGGCGGCCAGCGAGGTCGGCGGCGACTGGTTCGACGCCATCCCGGTGGCCGGCGGCAAGACCGCGCTGGTGGTCGGCGACGTGATGGGCAGCGGCATCAACGCCGCCGCCACCATGGGCCAGCTGCGCACCACCGCCCGCGCCCTGGCCGACCTCGACCTCGACCCCGCCGAAGTGCTCCGCCACCTCGACCACATCGCGGTCGGCCTCGACCCGGCCTTCGCCACCTGCCTGTACGCCGTGTACGACCCGCACCGCATGGAGTGCCGGATCGCCGTCGCCGGGCATCTGCCCCCGGTCGTCGTACGGCCGGACCGGGCGCCCGAACTCCTCGACCTGCCCACCGGCGCCCCGCTCGGGGTCGGCGGCGTCCCCTTCGAGCAGACCACGGTGGCGCTTCGCGAGGACGACCAACTGGTGCTCTACACCGACGGGTTGATCGAGACCCGGGACCAGCCCATCGACGCCCGCCTGGACACCCTGCTGGAACTGCTGGCCGAGCCCCAGCAGGACCTGGAGGTTCTCTGCGACCGCCTCCTGGGCGCCCTGCGCGAGGAGCACGACCACGACGATGTCGCGCTGCTCATCGCCCGGGTGCATGCGCACGAGGGCTGACGGCGGGGCGGCCGAGGACTGACGGCGGGGCGCCGGAGGCGCGGCCGGATCGGCACGGCGGGGCACGTCGGTTCGCGGCGGGACCGGCGGGCCGGCTGCGGATCGGGCGGTGCCCACGGAGAATCCGGACCGCCCGACCGGGCCGCGGAATCCGCTCGATTTCCGCGATGGATCATGAGTAAGCGTCCCCCAAAGCCCGTCAACGCTACGGATTTCGTTGCCGACGAGCCTTAACGAGACCTTGACGTGAGTCGTCGGCAGGGGTTGTATTCGGTCACCGGAGCGGGGCCCGTGGAGATCCGGGTCCGCACCGCCTTGCGGCGCTCTTCCCCCGTAGTGCCACCCCTCCTGCCGCCAGCACCGATGGGATACGGATACCGATATGCCCTACACGCCTGTTGCCTCCGCAGCACCTGAGCGGGACACCCGTAGCGCGACGGAGGGGGACGCCCCCAGTACCCCCAAACTCACCCGGTCGATCGGTGTGGTCGGCGGCACCCTGCTCACGCTGTCCTGTCTGACCCCGGCGTCCTCGCTCTTCGTGATCGTGCCGGACTCCTTCGCCGGCCTGGGCACGGGCACCGCACTCACCATCGCCGTCGCGGCCCTGCTCTGTATCGGCGTGGCCTTCACCTACTCCGAGCTGGGCACGCTGATCCCGAGCTCCGGCGGCGAGTACGCCATGGTCGGCACGCTCATGGGCCGCCTCGCCGGGTGGCTGGTTTTCATACTCTCGCTGATCGTCGTCATGATCGTGCCGCCCATCATCGCCCTGGGGACCGCCGACTATCTGGCGCCGATCGTGCGACTCGATCCGCAGCTCACCGCCGCCGCCGTGATGCTGCTGGCCACCGCGATGGGCCTGCTCGACCTGCGCGCCAACGCCTGGATCACCGGCATCTTCCTGGTCCTGGAAGTCGTGGCCTGCGCGGTCGTCGCCTTCCTCGGCTTCACCCACACCCAGCGCTCCGCCTCCGTGCTCGTGCACCCCGTGATCGACGCCGGGAACGGACACAGCACCGCCGTCACCGCCGGGCTCATCGTGACCGGACTGGCCACCGCGCTCTTCATCCTCCAGGGCTTCTCCACCGCCGTGTACCTCGCCGAGGAGATGGACAACCCGCGCCGCAACGTCTCCCGCACCGTGCTGTGGACCCTCGGCATCGGCGCGGCCGTCGTCCTGATCCCGGTGGTCGCGATCACCCTGGGCGCCCCCGACCTGAAGACGCTCGGCGCCGGTGACGTCGCCGGCATGGTGCAGGACTGGAGCAACTCGGGCGTCGGCACGTTCGTCAGCCTCTGCATCGCCCTGGCGATCATCAACGCGGCGATCGTGATGGTGATCCAGAACTCCCGGGTGGTCTTCTCCTCGGCCCGCGACGCGGCCTGGCCGACCGCCGTCAACCGCGTCTTCTCGCACGTCGGACGGCGCTTCGGCTCCCCCTGGGCCGCCACCCTCGCGGTGGGCGTCCCCGGCGCGGCGCTGTGCTTCGTCAACCTCGACACCCTGAGCGAGGTCACCGGCGTGGCCGTCGCCGCGATGTACGTCTTCGTCGCCCTGGGCGCCCTGGTGTCCCGCCGCGGCGCGCACAAGCACCGCCCGGCCTGGCGGATGCCGCTGTGGCCGACGGTCCCGGCGCTGCTGATCGTGGTGCTGGCGTGGGTGCTCTACCAGCAGAGCACCAAGAGCCTGGTGATCACCGGCGTCATCGTGGCCGCCGCCGCGCTGTACTGGGTGGGCTATCTCCGCCCCCGCCAGGACACCCACTGGGTGATCTCGGTCCCCGAGGACGAGCAGGCCCCCGCCGAGGAGACCGCCCCCGCCTCGCTTCCCGCGTAGGGCCGCCGCGGCCCGAGAACCGCCCGCCCGGCGCCCCGCGCCCGGGCGGGCCTCGCGTTTACCGGCCGGTGAGCCGGGAGAGCGCCAGCGCGTCCAGGAGGAGGCACACGTGGTCGACGGCGTCCCGCCCGGCGGGACCCTCGGCCTGCGCCGGGTCGTCGAGCAGGCCGGCGGTGCCCCGCAGCAGCTCCCGCAGCCGCTCGTTCATCTCGGCGGCCGGTGCCGGGTGCGCGAGGGCGGACCGGATCTGCTCGCCCGTGAGGGGCAGACCGGTCTCCAGGAAGTGGAACAACGCCACGGCGGCACGCCGGTCGGCATCGTTCGGCTTCCACTGTCCGAGCGCGTGGTGGTCGATGAGCGCGGCCGCCTCGGCTCGGATCTCCTCGGGAACATGCATGCCCACGAACGTCTCATACCGTTCCGGCCGCCCCCGTGGCGACAGGGGAACCCCCGGCGCGACCCCCCAGGCGGCTCCGGAGTCCCGGTGAGCCGGGCTGACCAGGCACGTTGCGCCGGTGCTCGGCTCACCCGACCGGCAGAGCCCGCTCGGACAAGCGGCCGGGCCTGTGGGAAGAGTTACATGAACCTCCGGCGCCCTGGGCGATTTGTTCCGGATGGTGTGGCGCCCGGTCGTCGCCGGGTATGTCCCCTTAGTCGGAGAGGTTCGTATGTGCGTAGCAGGAGAACCTACCGGGGGGTCTTCCCGCCCTCTGGCGCCCGGTCGCGGATCACGGGATCATCCTCGGACAAGCCGTGGGCCCGCCCGGCCGGACGGGACCTCGGGGACATGCCCTGGTGGCTGCTGCGCTCCGCATCGCGCGGCTCGCCCACCGTATGCGGGAGGTGTAGAAAGAGGACATGGCCGGACGCTACGGCCGCCCGCGTTCGGTTCTCAGGATGCGAACTGTCGCAGGTCAGGTCTTTCTCCTGCAGGTGGCGATCGTGGTGTTGCTCGTCGCCGCCGCCATTGCGGCACTCGTGCTGCAATCCCGGTCCGATGCGGACCGCGAAGCCCGCAACAGGTCCGTGGCCGTCGCTGAGGCCTTCGCGAACGCGCCGGGCATCGAGGAGGCGCTGAAGAGCGCCCACCCGACCCTCGTGCTCCAGCCACGGGCGGAGGCCGCCCGCAAGCGCTCCGAGGTCGACTTCATCGTCGTGATGAACACCCAGGGCATCCGCTACACCCACCCCATCACCAACCGCATCGGCAAGAAGTTCGTCGGCACCCTGCAGCCGGCGCTGGCCGGCCGGGTGGTCACCGAGAAGATCACCGGCACCATCGGTCCGCTCGTCCAGGCCGTGGTGCCGGTCGTCAGCCACAGCGGCCCGGACAAGGGAAAGGTCATCGGGCTGGTCTCGGCCGGGATCACCGTCAACCGCGTGAGCGGGGTCGTCGACGACCAGTTCCCGCTGCTGTTCGGCGCCGCGGCCGGCGTCCTGCTGCTGACCACCGGCGGAACCGCACTGGTCAGCAGGCGACTGCGGCGTCAGACCCACGGGCTCGGCCCGGCCGAGATGACCCGGATGTACGAGCACCACGACGCGGTTCTGCACGCGGTACGCGAAGGCGTGATCATCGTGGGCGGCGACGGCTGTCTGCTGCTCGCCAACGACGAGGCGCGCCGGCTGCTGGGCCTGCCGCCGGACGTCGAGGGACGCCAGATCGCCGACCTCGGGCTCGACCCCGCCACCGCCCACCTGCTGGCCTCCGGCCGGGTCGTCACCGACGAGGTCCACCCGGTCGGGGACCGGCTGCTGGCCGTCAACCAGCGCTCGACGGAGCAGGCCGGCGGACCACCCGGCAGCGTCACCACCCTGCGGGACACCACCGAGCTCCGCGCCCTGACCGGCCGGGCCGACGTGGCCCGCGGCCGTCTGAAGCTCCTCTACGACGCCGGCACCGAGATCGGCACCACGCTCGACGTGGTGCACACCTGCGAGGAACTCGCGGGCTTCGGCGCCACCCGCTTCGCCGACATCGTCACGGTGGACCTGGCCGAGGACGTGCTGATCGGCGAGGAGCCGGCGCCCCCCGGCGGCGCGGCCCTGGAGATGCGGCGGATAGCCGCCCGCGGTGCCCCGCAGGACAGCGGCCTCTACCCCGTCGGCAAGCTGATCCGCTTCGAGCCGGCCACCGCCCTCGGCGCGGGCCTCGCCAGCGGCAAGGCGGCGCTGGACGCGGATCTGACGGCGTTCGCCGGCTGGCATCTGCAGAGTCCCGAACGGGCCAGGAGGATCGTCCAGCACGGCATCCACTCACGGATCGCGGTGCCGCTGCGCGCCCGCGGCGTCATCCTGGGCGTGGCCATCTTCTGGCGCTCGAACGAGCCCGAGCCCTTCGAGGAGGAGGACCTCTCGGTCGCCGAGGAGCTGGTCGCCCGCGCCGCGGTGAGCATCGACAACGCCCGCCGCTACACCCGCGAACACACCATGGCGGTCACCCTCCAGCGCAGCCTGCTGCCGCGCGCCCTCCCGGAGCAGAACGCCGTCGAGGCCGCCTACCGCTATCTGCCCGCCCAGGCCGGACTCGGCGGGCTCGGCGGCGTCGGCGGCGACTGGTTCGACATCATCCCGCTGCCCGGCGCCCGGGTGGCGCTCGTGGTCGGCGACGTCGTGGGGCACGGACTGCACGCCGCCGCCACCATGGGCCGGCTGCGCACCGCCGTCCACAACTTCGCCAACCTGGACCTGCCGCCCGACGAGATCCTCTGGCACCTCGACGAGCTGGTCACCCGTATCGACCAGGACGAGGGCGCCGAGGAGGAGGGCTCGGTCACCGGAGCCACCTGTCTCTACGCCATCTACGACCCGGCCACCGGGCACTGCACCATGGCGCGCGCCGGACACGTCCAGCCCGTGCTGCTGCAGCCGGACGGCACCGCCGAGGTCGCCGACGTGCCCGGCGGCCCGCCCCTCGGGCTCGGCGGTATGCCCTTCGAGACCTGGCAGCGGCAACTGCCCGAGGAGAGCCGTCTGGTGCTCTTCACCGACGGCCTCGTCGAGGACCGGAACCGGGACCTCGACGACGGCATGGCGCTGCTCAGCCGCACCCTGGCCGACCACCCCGGCCGGACACCGGACGAGACCTGTGAGGCGGCGCTGAGCGCGCTGCTCCCGGACCGGCCCAGCGATGACATCGCGCTGCTCGTCGCCCGCACCCGGGTCCTGGACACCGCGCACGTCGCCGACTGGGACGTGCCGCCCGACCCCTCGGCGGTGGGCCAGATAAGGGCCGCGGCGGTCCGCAAGCTGATCGAGTGGGGACTGGCGGAGGAGGCGTTCACCGCCGAGCTGATCCTCAGCGAGCTGGTCACCAACTCCATCCGGTACGCCGCCGGTCCCATCCGGGTACGGCTGATCCGGGACTCCTCGCTGATCTGTGAGGTCTCCGACCGCAGCAGTACCTCACCGCATCTGCGGCAGGCCGCCACCACGGACGAGGGCGGCCGCGGCCTCTTCCTGGTCGCCCAATTGGCCGAACGGTGGGGAACCCGCTACACGACCAGCGGCAAGGTGATCTGGACGGAACAGGCCCTCAGCGACCTGGATGTGGTCGCGGTGGAGGCCGAGGGCGACGATCCTTGAGCTGATGGATGAGTTCGGGGGCTCCCAGCGCCATAGGAGGCCGAGATGGACTACCCGCTGCTCAACGCGTTCTGGACCATGTGCCTGATCTTTCTCTGGGTCATGTGGCTGATCCTGCTGTTCCGCATCATCGGCGACATCTTCCGCAGCCATGACCTCAAGGGGTGGGGCAAGACCGGATGGCTGGTCCTGGTGATCCTGCTGCCCTTCCTGGGCGTCTTCATCTACGTCATCGCGCGTGGCCACGGCATGAGCGAGCGGGAGATCGCCCAGGCCGAACGGCAGCAGAAGCAGCTGCAGAGCTATCTGCGGGACACCATGGCGACCGGTGACGAGACCGGCCGGCACGCGGATTCCCTGGCGAAGCTCGCCGAGCTGAAGAACCACGGCGACATCACGGAGGAGGAGTACCAGAAGGCCAAGGCGAAGGTGCTCGCCTGACCGCACCCTCGCCTCACCGCGCCGCACCGCACCGCACCGCGGCCCGCGGAGGCGCCCGCCGCTGCCTGCCCGACTGCTAACCTCGAATTGCGCGAAACACGCAACTTGAGAAGCGCCCCCCGAGGGCTGAACCGTCCTTCAAGGGCTCCTGGCAGACGACAGCAGGCAGAGGCGGGCAGTGAAGTGACCAGTGGGGAACGCTCGGCCACCCGGCGCCGGCGCGAGCGGATGGTGGAGCTGCTCGGCGCCGGCGACATCAGCGTGCACGACCTCGCGGCGGAGTTCGACGTCTCGCTGTCCACCGTCCGCCGCGACCTGGCGACACTGGCCGCGCTGGGCCGGATCACCCGTACCTACGGCGGCGCGGTCGACCACCGGGCGGTGGAGCGCTCCTGGCACGACAAGGAACGCGAACAGCGGGACGAGAAGGACGCCATCGCCCGCACCGCCGCCGCACTGGTCCGCAGCGGCGACGTCGTCCTCCTGGACGCCGGGACCACGGCCGCCCGGCTGGCACACCGGCTGCGCGCCCGCCGCGACCTCACCGTCGTCACCAACGGCCTGTCCACCCTGGTCGAGTTGGCGGACGCGGAGGTGGAGGTGGTGGTGCTCGGCGGCCGGCTGCGGCGTCCCAACGAGTCGCTGCTGGGCACCCGGACCGAACAGGCGCTGCGCCGGCTCACCCCGGACATCGCCTTCCTCGGCGTCGACGGCCTCGATCCCCGGCGCGGCATCAACTGCCCGGACCCGGAACAGGCCGCGCTGAAGGAGACGATGGCCGAGTGCGCCCGGGGCTCCTGGGTGCTCGCCGACCACTCCAAGCTCGGCGGGGGAGGGGGCTTCCCCTACTGGGCCGCGATGCCGGCGGGTACGGGGCTGATCTCCGGGGGCGGGGAACGGGAGCTGGCCGCGTTCGCGGACGCCGGATGGTCGGTGCACCCGGCCGTGGCGAGCTCCGGCGACGCCGTCGACGGAGCCCCGACGCACACCTCTTGACAGCCCGTTCGGCGAGTGGCCACTCTGAATTGCGTGAACCGCGCAACAAAAATTGCGTGGTTCGGTCACTTCGGAGCCGAAGCCGGCACCGAAGCCGACGGGAGGAGACCGGGTGGCCCAGGTGCTCGTCATCGGAGACGACCTCACCGGCAGCAACGCGACCGGCGCGCTCTACGCGCGACTCGGGCTGCGCGCCGTCACCGTCGGCGACCTCGCCCGGGCCGCGCGCTACGCGGACCGGGTGGACGTCCTCGTCGTCAACACCGCCTCGCGGCACTGGAGCCCCGCCCGCGCCTACGCGGCCGTACGGGCCGCCGCCGAGGCCACGGGCACGGTGCCCCTCGTCGTCAAGCGCGTCGACACCACCCTGCGCGGCAACCCCGGCAGCGAACTCGACGCGGTGGCCGACGTCCTCGCCGCCCGCGAGCCCGCGGCCCGGATACGGACCCTGGCCGTCCCCGCCTTCCCCGACGCCGGCCGGAGCACGGTGGGCGGTCTGCATCTTGTCGACGGCGTACCGCTGACCCGGACGGCCGTGGCCAACGACCCCTTCGACCCCGTCCGGGATGCGCGGGTCGCGGCCGTGCTGGGCGCACAGAGCAGGCGCAGCACCGGCGAACTGGCCCTGGACGTGGTGGAACGGGGCCCCGGCGCGGTGGCCGCGGCGCTGCGGGAGAGCCCGGCCGACATCGTGGTCTGCGACGCCACCGAGAACGCGCATCTGCGCACGGTCGCCGCGGCCGCGGCCCGCCTCGCCGCCGAGGACGGCGTCCGCTGGGTCGCGCTGGACTCCGGACCGTTCGGTGCCGCCCTCGCCGCCGAACTCGGCCTGCGGCCCCAGGGCGGCGCACCCGCCCCCGTCCTGGCGGTCGTCGGCAGCCGCACGGACCGCACCCACACCCAGCTCGCCCGCACCGAAACCGCGCTCGGCGCCCGCTGGGCCGATCTCGACCCCGCCGCACCGGACCCCGGCCGGGTGCTGGCGGCACTGCGCACGGCGGTGGGGGAGGGGGCCGCGGTGCTCGGCGTCCGGGTCGCCCCCGGGCCGCCGGGCGCGGCCGCTTCCGTGCCCGACCCGGACGCCGCGGCCCGCATCCTGCGCGCGCTCGCCGACATCGCCCGCCGGGCGGTCACCGAACTGTGCCCCGGAGGGCTGTACGCCTCCGGCGGCGACGTCGCCGCGGCGGTCACCTCCGCCCTGGGCGCCGACGGCTTCGCCATCGAGACCGAGGTGCTCCCGCTCGCCATCGCCGGACACCTGGTCGGCGGCGCCCACGACGGACTGCCCTTCGCGACGAAGGGCGGCCTGATCGGCGGCCCCGACGCCGCGCGCGCCTGCCTGGAGCACCTGCGCGCGGTCTGCACCCGGCACGCCCCCGGCCCCTCCGTGCGCACGACCTGAACACCGCACCCCGAAAGGCGCTCCCATGACCGACCCTCAGCACGCGTCCGGCCCCCGGACCGGCCGGCACCGGCCGGACGGCGGCGGCCCGCCGCCGCTCCTGGCCGTCACCCTCGGTGATCCCGTCGGCATCGGTCCCGAGATCACCGCCCGCACCCTCGCCGACCCGGCCATCGGCGCACTCGGCCGGGGGCTCGCCGTCGGTGACGCCGCCGTAATGCGCCGCGCCGTCGCCGTCTGCGGCCTGGACGTCGAGGTCAACGCCGTCGGCGCGCCCGGCGAGGCACGGTTCGAGCCCGGCACCATCGATGTGCTCGACCTCGGTATCGCCCCCGCCGACCTGCCCTGGGGCACCGTCGACCCGGTGGCGGGCCGCTCCGCCGTGGCCGCGATCGAGGCCGCGACCCGTGCCGCGCTGGCCAGTGAGGTGGACGGCATCGTCACCGCGCCGATCAACAAGGAGGCCATCTGGGCGGCCGGTTCGCAGCACCTCGGCCACACCGAGATGCTCGGCGAACTCACCGGCGCCGCGCACTTCGACACCATGTTCGTGGTCCGCGGCCTCAAGATCTTCTTCACCACCCGCCATGTGTCGCTGCGCAAGGCGCTCGACCAGATCACCGAGGAGCGGGTCACGGCCGCCGTCCGGCACGCCACCACCGCGCTGCGCGTCTTCGGCCATGACGAGCCCCGGCTCGCCGTCGCCGCGATCAATCCGCACGGCGGCGAGGGCGGCCACTTCGGCGACGAGGAGATCACCGTGCTGCGCCCGGCGGTCGAGAAGGCGGCCGCCGAGGGCCTCGGCGTCGTGGGGCCGGTCCCCGCCGACTCGGTCTTCCACCAGGGCCTCGAAGGGCGCTTCGACGGAGTGCTGTCGCACTTCCACGACCAGGGCCATATCCCCGCCAAGACCGTCGACTTCGACGGCACCGTGTCCGTCACCGTGGGCCTGCCGGTCCTGCGGACCTCCGTCGACCACGGCACCGCCTTCGACATCGCGGGCAGCGGCCGCGCCTCGCACGGCACGATGGCCGCGGCCTTCCGCGCCGCCGCGGACTTCAGCCGCTTCACCGACCGCATCCGGGCCGCGTACGGAACGGGGGCCGGCCGGTGACGGAGACCGGACCGATCCCGCAGCCGGCCTCGGCAGCGGTCCCCGCCAAGCGCTGGGCGTATGTCATCCCGGTCGCCGCGATCATGTACATGCTGGCGTATCTCGACCGGAACAACGTCTCCGTCATCCTCCCCTACATGCACGGCGAGCTGGAGCTGTCCAACGCCGACAAGGGCATGGTCGGCGGCATCTTCTTCGTCGGCTATGTCTTCCTGCAGATCCCGGCCGCGATCCTCGCCCAGCGCTGGAGCGCCCGGAAGACCGTCCTCCTCCTCATGGTGGCGTGGGGGCTGGCCGCGTCGCTGTCCGGTCTCGTCCAGACCAAGTCGCAGTTCTACGCGGCCCGGTTCGTGCTGGGCTTCTTCGAGGGCGGTGTCTGGCCGGCCGTCCTCATCCTGCTCGCCTCGTGGTTCCCGCTGCGCGAGCGGGCCCGTGCCAACGCCCTGTGGATGGCCTGCCTGCCGCTCTCCTCGGTGTTCATGGCGCCGCTGTCGGGGTGGATGCTCGACCACGCGAGCTGGCGCTGGGTGCTGGTGCTGCAAGGGGTGCCGCCCCTGGTGTGGGCGGTGGTCTGGTGGTTCGCGGTCGCCGACCGCCCCGAGCAGGCCCGGTGGATCTCCCGTGCCGAGGCCGACCACGTGGCGCGGGCGCTCGCCGCCGACGAGGCCGCGAAGCCGCCGGCGGGCAGCGGCTCGTACCTCGACGCCGTCCGGCAGAAGCCGGTCCTCGTCCTCATCGGTGTCTACTTCTTCTGGATCACCGGCTTCTACGGCTTCAACCTGTGGCTGCCCTCGGTCATCAAGGAGCTGACCCACGGCGGGTCGTCCACCGAGGTCGGGCTGCTCACCGCGATCCCGTTCACGGTCGCCCTGGCCGTGATGATCGCCAACGCCGTCTGGTCCGACCGCACCGGCAGACGGCGCCAGGCGGTGGCCGTCCCGCTCGTCGTGGGCATCGTGGCGCTGTTGCTGGGACAGACCGTGGACGGCGCCCTGCCCCGGATGCTGCTGCTCTGTGTGACGGCCGCCGCGGTCTACGCGCCCTACGGTCCGTTCTGGGCGATCCCCGGTCAGCTGCTGCGCTTCGAGGTGGTGGCCGTGGCCATGGGCCTGATCAACGCCCTGGGAAACCTCGGCGGGTTCGCCGGTCCCTATCTGGTCGGCTGGCTGACCGACGCCACCGGCTCCAGCCTCACCGGCTTCGCCGTCCTCTCCGGCTTCCTCGCCATGGCCGTGGCACTGGTGACACTGGGGCTGCGCACCGGCCCCCGGTCCGTACGTGAACGTCAGCTGTCCGGGCAACCGGCGGAAGGCTCCTGAGGGCCCTCGCCCGAGAGGCCGTCAGTTCCCCCTGCGCAGGATGTGCGGAGTGACGCTCCCGCCGAGCTCGTCGGCGGGAGCGCTGCCGTTCTGCCGCTTTCCCTGGGGTGCGGCGATATCCCGGCGCCGGGGGGAGAGCCTGGCGGGGTGATCATTTACTCCAACTTGCCCAATTCACGACGTGTCGGGTTTTGGGAGGTTCCGTGAAAGTGAATCCTGGAAAGGTCGAATTACCCCTTTGATCCTCTCGAGGAGCAGACATGCGCATCCGCGCCGCGATCGCAGCCAGCGCCCTGGCCACCACCATCGTCATGGGCGGTGCGAGCGCCGCCCTGGCCTGCAACATGGGCAAGGTCAGCAAGGACCGTCATCACCACCACCACAAGCACCACCACGGCCACGGCCACCACGCGTCCTGCTGGCTCTCCGCGGGTGTGCTCGACCACGTCGGCCCGGTCTTCAGCGAGGGCTGCGAGAGGGGCGGCTGGGGCTGGGGCGACGACAACGGCCGTCGTCGCTGACCGAAAAGCTCTTCCTGCCGGTGCCGGCCGACGCGACCTCAGGTCCGTTCGGCCGGCACCGGCGGCATGTCCGGGCCGCGCTCCGCGGCCCGTTCGCGTCTCAGGTCCGCCCCGCGCCCCGGCCGGGCTTCCGCGGGGCCAGCTCCGGCAGCCCGGACAGGGTCTGCAGCGCCCTCACGAGCACGGCGCGATCGGCGGCGGGAAGTCGGGCGAGCAGCCGTTCCTCCCCTTCCTGGATCGAGGCCTGGGTCGCGTCCCGCAGCCGCCGCCCCTCGGTGGTGAGGGACAACAGTCGCACCCGGCGGTCCCCGGGGTCCGGCTGACGGCGGATCAGCCCCCGGGTCTCCAGATCGTCCAGCACGGCGATGATGCGGGTCTTGTCCGCCCGGATGGCCTCGGCCAGCGCGGCCTGCGTACGGATCGGGGTCTCGTCGAGGTACAGCAGGACCGAGTAGGCCCACATCGTCAGGCCGTGTGCGTCGAGCACCGGCTGCTCGGCCGCCATCAGCGCACGGCCCAGGGGTACGACCATCGCCGCCAGGTCGGGACGGGCCGGCCGCCCTCCGGATGTGGTGCCCCTGTCGGCTGCGTTCTCGGCCATGGGCAAGAAAATACCCGTTGACAATTCATGTGCTGGAGCTGATCGTAAGCACATGCCTACGAATATCGCGGACGCGTCCGCCGCGCACACCGACTTCGCCCGCCTCCGGCGGCTCCACGCCGAGGCGGTCCGGGACAGCGTGACCCTGATCCGCCGGGTGACCCCCGGCGACCTCTCCCGGCCGACACCCTGCTCGGCCTGGACCCTGGCCGATCTGCTCGCCCATATGACGGCCCAGCACCACGGCTTCGCGGCGGCGGCGCTGGGCAAGGGACAGGACCGGGCGCACTGGACGGTCCGGCAGCCCGGCCCGGACCCCGTCCGGGAGTACACCGCCGCGGCCGAGAGCGTCCTCGCCGCCTTCGCGGCAGTGGAGCGTCCGGATCAGGCCTGCGCCCTCCCCGAGTTCAGTGCCGACCGCACCTTCCCCGCCGTCCGTGCGATCGGCTTCCACCTCATCGACTACGTGGTGCACAGCTGGGACGTCGCCCGCACCCTCGACCTCGCGTACGCCCCGGGTGCCGAACTCCTGCGGGCCGCCCTGCCGATAGCCCGCGCCGTCCCGGACGGCGACTTCCGGCTCGCCCCGGACAGCGCCTTCCGGCCCGGCCTGCCGGCCGGCGAGGACGCGGACACCCTGGCGCAGATTCTGACGGCGCTCGGCCGCTCGCCGCACTGGCGCCGCCCGGAGCACGGCACCCCCGGCTGAGCGCGGCGGACGGTCCCGGCCGCCCGGGGGATCAGCGCTGGAGGAAGGCCAGCAGATCGGTGTGGAAGTCGTCCTTGTACGAGCCGACCGCCGTGAGGCCGTGCGGTGCGCCCGGGTAGATCTTGAGCGTGGCGCCCGGCACCAGCTTCGCCGACTTCTGGCCGGCGGCCACGAAGGGCACGATCTGGTCGTCGTCACCATGGATGATCAGGGTCGGGACGTCGAACCGCTTGAGGTCCTCGGTGAAGTCGGTCTCCGAGAACTGCTTGACGCAGTCGTACGCCCCCTTCAGGCCCACCTGCATGCTCCACATCCAGAAGGCGTCGCGCACGCCCCGGGAGACGGCGGACCCGTTCCGGTCGGCACCGTAGAAGGGCTCGCTGAGGTCCCGGTAGAACTGCGAGCGGTCGCCGGCGACACCGGCCCGGATGCCGTCGAAGACCTCGCGCGCCAGCCCCTCCGGGTTCGCCTCGGTCCTGAGCATCAGCGGCGGGACCGCGCTCAGCAGCACCGCCCCGGACACCCGGCCGGTGCCGTGCCGGCCGATGTAGCGGGCCACCTCACCGCCGCCGGTGGAGTGCCCGACCAGCACCGCGTCCCGCAGGTCCAGCGCCTCCATCAGCTGCGCCAGATCGTCGGCGTAGGTGTCCATGTCGTTGCCCTGCCACGGCTGGCCGGAGCGGCCGTGGCCCCGGCGGTCGTGGGCGACCGCCCGGTATCCGTGCGCGGCGACCAGGTGCATCTGGTCGTCCCAGACGTCGGCGTTGAGCGGCCAGCCGTGGCTGAACACGACGGGACGGCCGGTTCCCCAGTCCTTGTAGAAGATCTCCGTGCCGTCGGTCGTGGTGAGGGTGCCCATGGGGTGGTCGGTCCTCTTCTCTCGTTCAGCCGGAGTACGGAGGCGGGCCGAGGGGACGGCGCCGGGGAGGGGCGGGAGGAGGCGGCGTGCGGCTCCCAGCGTTTCCGGCCCGCGCCGCGGGGGCGTGCCCGGAGAGGCAGGGGAGTGACGGCGGCCCACCATCCGGGTGGCGCCCGCCGCTGCCGCGCATCCGGACCGGGCGGGTGGCCCCGGGCGACCGGTGCGCTCTGGACGGGTACGGGGCCGTGCCCTAGCGTCAACAGCCGCCCGTGCCACCGTCGTCCGGGCCCGATGTCCGCCCGGGGAAGCCGAGGACGTGTGGTGACCACCCGCCCGCAGCCGCCCGACATCCTGTCTCGTGGCGCGGTTCGCGACCCGCTTCCCGGTCAACGTGATCGTCGACATGCTCGGGCTGGACCGGGCCGACCACGACCGCTTCCACGACTGGTACGGCTCCGTCGTCGGCTTCCTGGCCAACCTGGCCAAGGACCCCGCGGTCGCGGACGCCGGCCGGCGCGCCGGCCAGGAGCTCGCCGCCTATCTGCGCCCCGTGATCCACGAACGGCGGGCCGCCCCCGGCGACGATCTGCTCTCCACGCTCTGCACCGCCGAGGTCGACGGCACCCGGATGAACGACCAGGACATCACGTCGTTCGTCAGCCTGCTGCTCGCCGCCGGCGGCGAGACCACGGACAAGGCCCTCGCGGCCCTGTTCCGCAATCTGCTGGCCCACCCGGACCAGTTCGCCGCGGTACGCGACGACCGGTCGCTGATCCCCGCGGCCTTCGCGGAAACCCTGCGCTACACCCCGCCGGTCCAGATGATCATGCGGCAGCCGGCCGCCGACGTGACCCTCAGCGGCGGCACCGTCCCCGCGGGAGCCACCGTCACCTGTCTGATCGGCGCCGCGAACCGCGATGAGCGCCAGTACACCCGGCCTGACACCTTCGACATCCACCGCGCCGACCTGACACCCGCCACCGCCTTCAGCGCCGCCGCCGACCACGTCGCCTTCGCGCTCGGGCGGCACTTCTGTGTAGGCGCGCTGCTGGCGAAGACCGAGGTGGAGGTGGCGGCCCGGCAGTTGCTCGACGCGTTTCCCGCGATGGACTTCGCGGCGGGCGCGGCGCCCGCCGACGCCGGGGTCTTCACACGGGGACCGGAGCGGCTGCGGGTGCGGCTGAGGCCGGTGGACGAGGGAGCCGTGCGGGCTTGAGGTGACGAGGCGTCACACCCGCCGTGCCGCCGTCACCTCTTCCGTGCCCGACGGGAGCGCGGCCCTGTCCGGCCGGCGGCCTCACTGCCCGGCCACGTCGAGTCCGACGAGGTAGCCGGCGAACTCCCGGCCGTCACGGGCGGCCACCCAGCGCCTCGCGGACGTCAGGGCGGTGAGCGTGCCCGAATCCGGCACCACGTACCGCGTCCCCTCCGGGTCGCCGGGGCGGGGCGCGTACCGGCAGTGCACCGCGCTGATGGCGGTGACGGTGGCGACTGTGGGGGCGGCCCCCTCCGGAGCGTCGACATGGTGATCCTCGGCGGCGTCCACCGTGGCGGCGGTCTCGGCGCCGAGGACGTCCGCCAGCCACTCCTTGTCGGGGTCGATCAGCGTCCACGACACCTCGGAGCCGATGCTGAACGGGTCGCCGCAGCACTGCATTTGCCAGTCGTCGAGCCAGACCGTGAGGTTCATACGGTGATTCTGCCCGGAGGGGTACGCCCTCGGCAGGGACTCCGGCACCTTCAGTCCTCCTCGGCCGGCGGGTGCCGCAGGACGTAGAGGCCGACGGTGATGGCGAGCGCGATGACACAGGCGGAGAAGGTCAGGCCCGCGTCGCGCAGGCCGAGCGCCTGCGCGAGCGCGCCGACCCCGACCACCGGCAGCGAGATGCCGAGATAGGCGACGAGGAAGAAGGCCGAGATGGTGCCGCCGCGGTGCTCGGGCGGTGCCGCGTGGCCCACGGTGGTGAGTCCGGCCCGGAACGCCAGGCCCTGGCCGACGCCGCCGCACACCGCGCCGATGACCAGCAGCGGCAGCGAGGTCAGGGCCAGCGAGGTGGCCACCAGCGACAGGCCCAGCACCAGCACCAGACAGCCGCCCGGCAGCGCCCTGCGGACGCCGACCCGTGCCGTCAGGGACTGCCCGGCGGTGGAGCCCAGGAACACGGTGAAGACGATCAGTCCGGCGACGGCCAGGTTGTGCACCCCGAGCGTCTCCCCGACGAAGCTCGGCGCGACCGCGGTGAACAGCCCCAGGAGGGAGAACCCGGCGAACGCGGCGACGGCCGACGGGGCGAAGACGCCCCGCACTTCGGGCGGGAGCCGAAGTCCCTGGGGCCGCAGCCTCCGGGGGCGGTGCGGCGAGCCTGCGGTCTCCGGCAGGAACCAGGTCACCACGGCCGCCCCGGCCAGCAGCAGGAGATGGACCAGGAACGGCAGGGCCAGCGGCCACGGCGCGTACTGGGCCAGGAGCCCGGACAGCAGCGGGCCGCAGCCGAGGCCGCCCATGTTCGCGGCGGTGGCGGCGAACCCCGCATGCGCTTCCTGGCCGGGCCGGGCGAGTTCCAGCACGGCCGCCGTGGCGGCGCCGCTGAACAGCCCGGCGGCGAAGCCGGACAACACCCGCCCCAGCAGCAGCATCGGCAGCCCGCCCTCGAAGAGGAAACAGAGCGCGCTGGCCGCCGACAGACCCAGCGCGCACAGCAACACCGGCCGCCGCCCGACCTCGTCGGAGACATTGCCGGCCAGGAGCAGGACCGTGATCACCCCGAGGGCGTACACGGCGAAGACCACGGTCACCATCAGCTCGGAGAACCCGAGCTGGGCGCGGTAGAGCCCGTACAGCGGGGTGGGCAGCGTCGTCCCGGCCATGCCGACGGCGAACACGCCTGCCGCCGCCGGATAGCCGAGCCGCCGGGTCCCGCCGGTGCGATCGATGATCATGGCCTCAAACGTAGGCTTCCGTGGCCGTGCCGTCGAGGCCCACTGGAGGGACCGGGCCCGGAAACGGACGGGCGTGGCGCCCCCGCGGTCGGCGGGGGCACCACGCTGTGTCCGGTGCGGGGCGGATCAGTGCTTGGCGGAGGGCGTGTTGGACGCCTTCACGTTCACGGCCGCCCAGGCCTTGTCCACGGTCTTGTACTCGGTGCTCTTGGCGCCGTACAGGTCCTTGGCCGCGCGCAGGGTCGCGACCCGGGCGTCGTGGAAGTCGGTCGTGGAGACCATGTACCGGGTGAGCGCCCGGTAGAAGATCGCCGTGGCCTTGCTCCGGCCGATGCCGGTCACCTTGGAGCGGTCGTAGGTCGGCGAGTTGTAGGTGACACCGCCGATGGTCTTCTTGCCGCTGCCCTCGGCGAGCAGGTAGTAGGCGTGCGAGGAGACACCGGAACCGGCGTGCACCTCGGTGTCGTAGGACGCCTTCGACCAGTAGTCGACCGCGCCTTCGAGCTTGTCGAGGGACGGCTTGTCCAGACGGCGCAGGAACTTCTGGTCGAGGCCCAGCTTCTCGCCCAGCAGGTAGTTCGGCGGGTTCTTCGGGTTGTTGGTCGCGAACTCGACCGCGCTGCCGAAGATGTCCGCCAGCGACTCGTTCAGCGAGCCGGGCTCGCCGAACTGGTTGCCCTCGATGTCCACCCGGGTGGGCTGGAGGTTGGCGGTCGCGTCGACGACGCCGTGGGACAGCTCATGGCCGGTGACGTCCAGGACGACCAGCGGCTTGGCGAACGTCCGGCCGTCACCGTCGCCGTAGAGCATGCAGCCGCAGTTGGGCGACCAGAAGGCGTTGCCGACCTTGTTGCCGAAGTGCACCAGGGCGCGCGCCCCGCGGCCGTCGTTCTTGATGCCCTTGCGGCCGAAGGTCTTCTTGTAGAAGTCGAGGGTGCTGGCGACGCCGTACTGGGCGTCGACGGCGGCGGTCGCCCGGTTGCTCGTGGTGCCGTTGCCCCAGCGGTTGGTGGTGCTGGTGAACGGCTTGCCGCTGCTGAACTTGTCCAGTTCCTTGTCGCGGGCGTCCCGGGTCTCGGTGTTGCCGCGGGTGGAGTCCTTGAGGACGTAGGACTTCTTGCCGGTCCGGGTGGTGGACAGCGGCACACTGCCGACGAAGAAGGACGCGCCGGTGCCCTTGGCCGCGGCCGGGTATCCGGGCTTCGCCGCCTTCTCCGTGACGGGCGCGGCAGGAGTGAACAGCCCGGTCGCGGGGTTGAGCCGCTCGCCCCGCGCGCGCAGCTTGCGCTGGAGGCCGGGGGACAGGAACGAGTCGTCGGCCTGGACGTTGCTGAGCACCGTGCCGGACGCCGCGTCGAGGACGACCGTACGGGTGCCACCGGACTCGGCGGTCCGGCTGTCGGACACCTGCACCTGGTAGGCCAGCTTGGTACGGCCGTTGCGCGCGTCCACGACGAGTTCGGCGTCGCCGGCCTCGCCCTTGCCCACGGCGGCGGCCTTCGTCCGGGCCTCTCCGGCCGACAGTTTCGGCTTGGTGCCGTTCATGTCGACCTGGTGGCGGAAGGCCCGGGTCACCCCCTCGTACGCCGACTTGGCGGTCAGGTGGACGACGAGGTCGCCGCCGAGCACCGGCATGCCGCGGTGGGTCCGGATGAAGCGGACATGCTGCCGGCCGTCCGGGTCGACGAGCGTGTCGGTGGCTTCGAGCGTGTCCTTCTTGCTGACTCCGGTGGCCTCGCCGTGCGCGTAGGCGGCGGCACGGGCCGTGTCAACCACCTTCTGGGAGGCGGGAGTTGAGGAGGAAGCAGTCACCGGCGAGGCCGGCGGGGTCGCGGAGGCACTGCCTGCCACACCCGCGGTGAGGGTGGCGGCCGTCGTCACGGCGACCGCGATGGCCAGGCGGTGTCTGCGTATGTGGGGTCTACGCACTGATGTGGGTCCTTAGCGCTGCGGGGGCGGTCGGCTCACCAACCGCCCGTACGCGCGGTGCTGTTGTGCACCGCGGGGGCCGCGGGGCCCCGCGCAAACCCTGGTATGTCTGGCATGGGCATGTAAAGAGAAATGATCAGGAATCGAGATCCATGGGCGAAATTTAACAATTGGTCAGCTTTAAGTAGCCAACAGGTGACCAACTGTGGTCTAACTGAGGAGACATGGGGTGGCGCGAAATGGTTGCCCGGAAGACGGGCGGAAATTTGATCTGCTACCGGGACGGGCGGGGGTGGGTCCGCCGACTCCGCACAGCCGTCAGCGCGGGCCGGATGGCCAATGTCATCCGGCCCGCGCTGACGGGCGTCGGGTCACCCGCATCGCCGCTCGGGTCCGCGGGTCAGGTCTGCGGGTCAGGTGTACGGCTCGGGCGGGCGGCGAGAGGGTGCGGGGGAGCCGGCGGCTGCGGCGCGGTGGCGCGTGCCGGGCCGGCCGGGTCGGGGCCGGCGGAGGTCAGGGCGATGACCTAGCGGGGGAAGAGTTCGTCGAGGGAGGCGTCGGCCCGCTCGCCGCCGCGTACAGCCTCGACGACGGCCTGGTGGAAGGTGCGGCTGGCCTCTTCGGAATCGCACGGGACGGGACTGCCGGCCATGGTGTACCAGTCCGACGCCCCGGTGTACTGCACAGCTACATGAGCCAGGTTCTCCGACCAGGTGGTGTGTATGGTCAGGTCGCCGTTGATCACGCCGATCTCCGTGGTGCGAACGGCGCCGGGTAGGGCGTGGATTCCCACTGTGGTCCAAGATGCCCAGGTCATGATGTTCCCCTCGGCGGCAAGGGCCTCGGCCGGCAGCCGGGCGCGGTCCCTCAAGTCTGGCACTGGAGGTGCGGGGGCGCACCGCATGCGGCGGCACGGATTCCGCTCGGATCGCCGGGAGCGGTCCGGGCACCGGAACCCGCCATCACTGAACCTTCAAATATCACTCGATGAAGGACGTGGCGGGAGGGCTGTCGGCGCCCGGACGGTCGCGGTCCGTGTTCCGGCAGGCCCGCCGGGGCCTGCCGGGTGCATGGGGCTCGACTGAGAGGAGGCTCAGTCGATGACCGTATGGAAGAAGGTGACGGCCGCACCGAAGGAGGCGCCGCCGACGAGGGTGGCGGAAGCCGGGGTGCCGCCGTTGAGGAGGGTGAGCACGCCGGCGCCGATGGCGGCGAGGGCGCCGAGGAGGAAGATGACGGCGGCGCGCTGACTCAGCAGGGTTGATCTGTTGTCGGACACATCAACTCCCATCTGCGCGGGAGCGGGGGAGTCGCTCGGTGCGGATGCTGATGGTCTGACTGATCATCTCACCTCCCGCCCCGGATTCTCGGCAGCACACGACGAAATTCCCCAAGGGGGAAGGAAAAGGCGCAAAGTGGCGGCGGGTGCGGAGTGCTGACGGGAATTCACGGCCGCCGAGGAGCGGCGCACGGGAGCGGTGGGTCTTGGTGTCCCCCTCCGGGGTCAGCGGCTGTAGCTGCTTGCCTTGAGGGGAATCCGTCTCCCGCCCTCCGCCTGCCGGGTGAGCGCGAGGACCGCCATGTCGTCGTCGCGCGGGCCGCCGGTCCAGTGCTCGACGTCCCGCACCAGGCGGTCGATCACGTCCTGCGGTCCCCGGAACGGGCCGTGGCCCGCCAGCTGGGTCTCGGGATCGTAGAACCGTCCGGAGTGGTCCCGGGCCTCCGTCACCCCGTCGGTGACCAGCAGCAGGGTGCTGCCCGCCGGGAACGGCCGGTCGGCCGGGCGGGTCCGTTCCAGCCCCAGGGTGCCCATCCCCAGGGGGAGCCCCGGTTCGGCGTCCTCCAGGGCGTGTACCTGGTCGCCGTGGCAGAGGTAGGGCACCGGGTGGCCGCAGTTCAGCATCCGCAGACCGGCGGCTCCAGGGAGGACTTCGCAGATCAGGGCCGTGATGAAGCCCTCCAGCCGGTCTTCCTCGGAGGTGTTCTCGCTCTCCCGCAGCAGGGCGCGCTCCATCCGGTCGGCCAGCGTCGGCAGGTCCGGCTCCTCCTCGGCGGCCTCGCGGAACGCGCCCAGCAGCACCGACACCGCGCTCACCGCGCCCAGGCCCTTGCCGCGCACATCGGCGATCAGCAGCCGGACGCCGAACGGGGTCCGCTGGACGGCATAGGCGTCCCCGCCGATCCGGGCCTCGCTCTGGGCGGCCTGGTAGCGGGCGGCGATGGCCAGCGGGCCGACGCGCTCCGGCGGTGCGGGCAGCACGGCGCGCTGGGCGGCCTCCGCCACCGTGCGCACCACGTCCAGATGGCGTCCGTGGCGGGCGATCACCCGGTTGACGCCGACCCCCATGAGCGCGGCGAACAGGGTGTTGATCAGCTCCAGATACCCCACGATGTCGCCGGCGGTGCCGTCCTTCACCGTCAGCGCGAAGACCCCGCCGACGATGGCGATGCCGATCGCCACGGTGTGCCGCAGGGAGAACAGCGCACCGGCCGTCACGCTGGCCGCGGTCAGCATCGGGTCGCCCCAGTAGTCGGCCGGTGAGAACGCGTCCCAGACGAGGCCTCCGGCGACCAGGACGCTCGGGGCGAACTCGACGTATCGGGGCCATCGGGGGGAGGGGGAGGGCATAGGCATTCCTGACCAGCGGTCCAGCGGTCCATGTCGGCCAGGGCCTGTCCGGCGGATCATGGACGGACGGGCCCTAGCAGGAATATGCCTGTTTTGCACTGTTTTATACCGCGTGAATCGGGGTGGGCGTCGACGGGCACCCGGTCAGTGGCCGCTGGGAGGCCGCCCGGCGGTCCGCCCGGCCTCCCAGCCCTGGGAAGCGGCCGCCCGGCCCCCCGGACGCGGCCGCCCCGGCACCCGGTAGGCATCCGCCCGGCTCAGCGAATGCGGCCCCCCGGCGCCCGTGTCGCCGGGCGGTCCCCGCCGGCCGCCGGATAGCGTCGGGCCCCAGAACAGCGCCGCCCCCGCCGCCCGCCCGGGCGCGGTGCGGGCCCCGCTCAGGAGCCCGGGGCGGCCGACGAGGAGGTGGGCCGTGGCCACGTGGCCGGCCGTACTGTTCGCAGTGCTCGCGGCGGCCAGCAACGCGCTGGCCACGGTCCTCCAGCGGCGCGCCGCCCGTACGGTCCCGCTCTCCGCCGGACTGCGCCTCGGCCTGCTCGTCGACCTGCTGCACCGTGCCGTCTGGATCGGCGGGATGCTCGCGGTCGTCGCCGCGGCCTGCTTCCAGGCGCTGGCGCTGTCGCAGGGCGCACTGTCGGTGGTCCAGCCCCTCTTCGTCCTCGAACTGCCCCTCGCCCTGCTCATCGGACGGGTCCTCCTGGGCGGGCAGATCTCCCGCACCGGCTGGACCGGTGTGGCCCTGCTCGTCGTCGGCCTCGGCTCCGCCCTCGCCGCCGCCGCGCCCACCATCGGCACCACCCACGCCCCCTTCGACCGCTGGGTGCCCGCCCTGGTGGTCTGTGCCGGGGTGATGGCCACGGCGGTCGTCGCCGCGCTCCGCCGCGGGGCGGGCGGGGTACGGGCCGCCTGCTTCGCCGGGGCGACCGCGGTCGGGTACGCCCTCACCGCGGCCATGCTGAAGGACGCCACCCACGCCTGGCAGACCGGCGGCCCCGCCGCGTTCTTCAGCAGCTGGCAGACCTACGGTTTCGCGCTCACCGGCGTACTGGCCATCTTCCTCCTGGAGAACGCCATGCAGTCGGGCCCGCTGACCGCCTCGCAGCCGGTGCTCACCCTCGGCGACGCGCTGGTCAGCCTGTCGCTCGGCGTCACGCTGTACGACGAGCGGGTGCGGACCGGCTGGTGGCTGATCCCCGAGGCGATCGGCGTCGGACTGGTCCTGTGGGGCGCCGTGCTGCTCTCCGGCGTCGCCCTGGCCCAGGACCTGACAGGGGCCCAGGACAAGGCGCCGGCCACCGCACACGACACCGGTACGGCGCCCGGGGCGGCGGACACCTGAGCCCCGCGGGACACCGGGCTTCCTCGGCCCGGCCGCGCCCGGGGAGCCGCCGGCTCACAGCATGACGTGCTTGACCTGGGTGTAGTCCAGCAGTCCGGCGAGGGACAGATCGCTGCCGTAGCCGGAGTGCTTGACCCCGCCGTGCGGCATCTCCGACACCGTGGTGCCATGGGTGTTCACCCAGACGATCCCGGTGTGCAGGGCGCGGGTGGCCCGCATCGCACGCGCGTGGTCGCCGGTCCACACGCTCGCCGCCAGACCGAACCGGACCCCGTTCGCCATGCGGAGGGCCTCCGCCTCGTCGGCGAACGGCTGCACCGTGACGACCGGGCCGAAGATCTCCTCCTGCACGATCTCGTCGTCCTGGCGCACCCCGGCCACCACCGTGGGGGCATGGAACCAGCCGGGCCGCTCCGGCGCCGTACCTCCCGTCACCACCTCGGCATGGTCCGGCAGACGGCTCAACAGGCCCTGTACGGAGGCCCGTTGGGCCGCGCTGTTGAGCGGGCCGTAGTCGGCGGCCGGATCGTCGGGCGGCCCGGTCCGCAGCGCCCGCGCCGCCGCGGCGAACGCGGCCACGAACGCGTCATGGCGGCGGTGGTGCACCAGGAACCGGGTGGGCGCGGTGCAGTCCTGGCCGGCGTTGTAGTACGCCACGGCCGCGAGTTCGGCCGCGGTGGCCGCCACGTCCACGTCCTCATGGACCAGGACCGGCGCGTTGCCGCCCAGCTCCAGATGCACCCGTTTCAGGTCCGCCGCCGCGGTGGCGGCGATCTCCTGCCCGGCCCGGACACTGCCGGTGACGGCGACGAGCCGGGGCACCGGGTGCGCCGTCAGGGACCGCCCGGTGTCGCGGTCCCCGCAGACCACGTTGAGCACCCCGGGCGGCAGGTGCTCGGCGGCGATCCGGGCGAGCAGCGCGGTGGC
Organism: Streptomyces sp. NPDC001219; assembly: GCF_053597915.1. Lineage (NCBI taxonomy): Bacteria > Bacillati > Actinomycetota > Actinomycetes > Kitasatosporales > Streptomycetaceae > Streptomyces > Streptomyces sp. NPDC001219. The sequence continues at coordinate 64,670 of NZ_JBSFJF010000005.1, forward strand.
GGACGGGGTGGTGTCGGCGGGTTTCAGGACGGTGGTGTTGCCCGCGGCGAGCGCCGGGGCGACCTTCCACGCGGCCATCATCAGCGGGTAGTTCCAGGGGGTGATCTGGGCGCAGACCCCGACCGGTTCGCGGCGCTCCAGCGAGGTGCGGCCCTCGGTGTACTCGGCCGCGGCCGCGCCCGGCAGCCGGCGCGCGGCCCCCGCGAAGTAGCGGAAGGTGTCGATGACCGCGGGCAGTTCCTCGCCGCGGAACTGCCCCGGCGGCTTGCCGGTGTCCCCGACCTCCGCGGCCACCAGCGCGTCCGCGTGCTCCTCGACCGCGTCGGCGATCCGCAGCAGCGCCCGCTGCCGCTCGGCGGGGGTGGTCAGCGACCAGCGGGCGAAGGCGTTCTCCGCGGCGGCGCAGGCCGCGTCGGTGTCGGACGGGCCGGAGCGCGGCGCGCTGCCGTGCACCGCGCCGGTGGCGGGGTCGACCAGGTCCGTCGTCGCGCCGGAGGCCGCCGGGCGGTCCGTTCCCGCGAGGTGGTTGCGGACCGGTGCGCGGGTGGGGCCGTCAGCCATGACGGAGCACCTCCCGGGCCGCCGCGCGGCCGGTGCGCACCGCGCCCTCCATGTAGCCGGCGACCCACTGGTCGGAGCCGCAGACGTAGAAGGGCGGTTCATGGGTGCCGTGCAGCGGGCCCACCGCCGTGACATCACCGGGGTTCCACTGCGTGACATACCCCTGGGTCCAGGGATCGGTGCCCCACCAGCGCAGATACGAGGTGAACGGCTGGAAGGCCTCGGCACCGTAGAGACGTGCCACGTCCGAGAGCAGTTCGTGGTCCCGGACCGGGGCGGGCATACCCAGCAGGACGCCGTAGCGTTCGGGCGGGATCAGCGCGGAGAGGATGCCCTCGCTCTGCGGCCAGGTGCTGCCGAGCACGCCTTCGCACTCGGAGAGACCGTTGAGGTCCAGCTTGCGCCAGAAGGGCTTGTCGTAGGCCGCGGCGAACTTGGCGGCGACGGCCTGCCGCTGACGGTGCAGCGAGGCGACCCGGGCCGCGGAGACACCGGTGAGGGCGACCGAGCGGAGCGGACCGACCGGCAGCGCGCTGACCACGGCGTCCGCCGTCAGGCTCTCCCCGCAGGACAGCCGCACCCGGCAGCCGCCCGGCCGCACCGCCACCTCCTCGACGGGCGCTTCGAGCCGGATGCGCCGGCCGAGTGCGGCGGCCATCCGCAGCGCCACCGTCGCCGAGCCCTCGGCGACCCGCAGGCCCTCCCAGTCCTCGTAGGTGTAGGGGGCGGCGCCGGGGACGGCGGCGTGTTTGCGCAGCGCGGCGAGCAGCGAGGTGCGCTCGTAGGAGCCGCTGGCCAGGGCGAGTTGGCCGATCTCCCAGAGCCGTACGACGGCCGGGCTCGCCCCTTCGCCGCGCAGCCAGGCACCGACCGACAGCCGGTCGAGGGCCGCGGCGTGCGGATGGGCCCACGGGTCCTGCGGGTCCACGGTCCGTGCCAGCTGGACGAAGGCGTCGGTGACCTGGCGGTGGCAGGCCTCGTCGCCGGGGCCGAACCAGTGCGGCGGGTCGCCGGCCGAGACGCCTTCCGCGGTGGCCCGCGCCATCCGTCCGGGCTCGGCGACATAGCTGGGGACGAGGGTCAGACCGAGTTCCGCGGCCAGCGCGAGGTAGGCGGTGTGGGCCCGGCCGACGACCTCGCCGCCGAGCTGGACCAGCCGGCCGTCGGGCAGCACGGCCTGCTCGACGCGTCCGCCGACCCGGTCACGGGCCTCCAGGACGAGGACGTCGGCACCGGCCGCGCTCAGGTCCCGCGCCGCGGCGAGCCCGGCGAGCCCGGCACCGAGCACGATGACATCGTGGTTCATGGGGAAGCTTCCTTTGCTGTCGGCGGGCGGGCCAGGCGCCGCGGGGCAGGCGGGAGTTTGACGACAGGTCCTAGTCCAGGACCAGGCAGTGCTCCGGCCGCCAGCCGATCTCCACGCTCTCGCCGCCGCTCCAGCGGTCCTCCATGCGCGAGCGGTCGGTGTTCTGCTCCAGTACGGACACCGTGACGCCGGGGGCGAGTTCGATCAGATAGGTGGTGGTGGGGCCGGAGTAGACGGTCTCCCGCACCACGCCCTGCACCAGCGCCATGCCCGGTTCGAAGTCGGAGAGCCAGATCTTCTCGGGCCGTATCGACAGGCTGACGCTGCTGCCGTCGGCGACGCCGCCGCGCTCCCCGACCGGCAGCGCGGGGCCGCAGTCGAGGACCACCCGCCCGTCGCGGTAGGTGCCGGGGACCAGGTTGGAGGTCCCCATGAAGGAGGCCACGAAGCGACTCGCGGGGTGTTCGTAGACGTCCTCCGGCGTGCCGCACTGCTCGACCCGGCCCTCGTTCATCACCGCCACCCGGTCGGACATGGTCAGCGCCTCGTCCTGGTCGTGGGTGACGAAGACGAAGGTGATGCCGACCTCGCGCTGGATCTGCTTGAGCTCCACCTGCATCCGCCGGCGCAGCTTGAGGTCGAGCGCGGCCAGCGGCTCGTCGAGCAGCAGCACCTGCGGCCGGTTCACGAGGGCACGGGCCAGGGCGACCCGCTGGCGCTGGCCGCCGGAGAGCGTGCCGGGCTTGCGGTCGCCGAGCCCGCCGAGCTGCACCCGCTCCAGCATCACGCCGACCCGCTCGCGGATCTCGGCCCGGCCGACGCCCTTGCGCTTGAGGCCGAAGGCCACGTTGTCGGCCACCGAGAGATGGTCGAAGAGGGCATAACTCTGGAAGACGGTGTTGACGTTGCGCTTGTCGGGCGGGAGCGCGGTCACGTCCGCACCGCTGAGCAGGACGGTGCCCGCGGTGGGGTCGGTGAAGCCGCCGATCATCCGCAGCGAGGTGGTCTTGCCGCAGCCGGAGGGGCCCAGCAGGGAGAAGAACTCGCCGGGCGCGATGTCCATGGAGAGGTCCCGTACCGCGTAGGAACCGCCGTAGTTCTTGCTGACGTGGTCCAGCCGGACGGCGGGCGGGGCGCCGGCCGGGGCCGCGCCGGCACAGGGGGCGTCGGAGGAGGTCATGGGTGTCACTTCCCGGAGAGCAGATCGAGGCCACCGCGGCGGCCGAACAGACGCGGGATGGCCAGGGCGAGACCGATGAGGCCGACGGAACCGGCGAGCATCAGCGTGCCGACGGCGTTGATGGTGGGCTGGACGCCGAACCGGATCGCCGAGTAGATACGGACGGACAGCGGCTGCGGGTCCACTCCGGTGGTGAAGTAGGCGAGCACGAAGTCGTCGAAGACCAGGGCGAAGACGAGCACCGCGGAGGCCAGGATGCTGGGCAGCAGCGCGGGCAGGGTGACCAGGCGCAGCGCCTGCCACCGGGTGGCGCCCAGGTCCATCGCGGCCTCCTCGACCTCCGGGTTGAGGGCGGCGATCCGCGCGCGCAGGATCACCGTCACATAGGAGATGGAGAAGGTGATCTCCGCGAGCATCACGGTGCCCGAGGAGAGGGTGATGTCCATGCCCTTGAAGAGCAGCATCGCCGCGACACCGGTGACGATCTCCGGGGTGATCAGCGGTACCAGCATGATCAGGCCGGCCAGCGAGCCGAGCCGGGTACGGCAGCGCACCAGCCCCAGAGCCAGCGCCACACCCAGGACCACCGAGCCCGCCATGGCCACCAGGGAGACCCGCAGGCTCATCCCGAGCGACTCGATGAGCACGTTGTCGTGGAAGAAGGCGGAGTACCAGCGGAGGCTGAAGCCCTTCAGGACGGTGAGGGACTTCTGCCCGTTGAAGGAGAAGAGGACCACCACCGCGATCGGGAGGTAGAGGACGAGGAAGAAGAGGGCGGTGACCGCGAGGGCCAGCCGGGGCCTGCGGTCGGTGCCGCGGCGGTGCGGGGGACGGCGCGTCATCGGGCGGCCTCCGCCTCGTCCTTGCGGGTGCGCCGCAGATAGCCGAGCATCCCGAGGAAGAGCACCGCCATCATCAGCATGGTGAGGGCGGAGCCGAGCGGCCAGTTCTGGCCCTGGAAGAACTTGTCCTGGATCAGGTTGCCGATCATGATCTGGTCCGGCCCGCCCATCAGCTGGGCGCTCACGAAGTCGCCCATGGCGGGCAGGAAGACCAGGACGGCGCCGGCGGCGGCACCCTGCCGGGTCGCCGGAAGGGTGACGAAGAAGAAGGTCCGCAACGGCCCTCCGTACAGGTCGCGTCCCGCCTCGATCAGCGAGAGGTCCATCCGCTCCAGTGCCGCGTACAGCGGGATGATCATGAAGACGATGAAGCCGTAGACGAGCCCGGCGATCACCCCGACCCCGCTCTGCAGGATCTTGGTGTGCGCATCGGCGAGCCCGACCGCGCGCAGCGCCTTCAGCACCGGCCCGCCGTCGGACAGCACCACCGACCAGCCGTACATCCGCACCAGGTAGTTGGCGAAGAACGGCACCACGATCGCGGCGATCAGCAGGTTCTTGAACCGGCCGCCGTGCAGGGCGATGGCGTAGGCGACCGGATAGGCCACGATCAGACAGACGACGCAGGCGATCAGCGCGAAGGCCAGCGAGCGCAGCAGCACGATGCGGTAGGCCGGGTCGGCCATCGCCGCGATGTTGTCGAGGTTGAACCCGAACCGCGGGTTGCCGAGCGGGTCGGTGGTGCCCAGGGCCAGGGTGGCCACGAGGACCAGGGAGGCGATCAGGAACCCGGTCATCCACAGGGTGCCGGGGAGCATCAGCCAGGTCCACAGCCGGGTGCCGGACGCGGAGCGCCCGCGCCGGTCCCGGAGTGCTCCGGAGGGGGTGCGTTGTGCCATGTCAGCCGGCTTTCACGTGGGTCCAGGCGGCATCGCGGGCCTGCTCGCCCTTCGAGGACGCGTTGCGGAAGAAGAGGTCGGCCCTGAGGTCGTCGGGGCCGACCAGGCACTGCGGGAACGGCTTCACGATCGCGGCGTAGACGTCCTCGCTGCCGCCGACCGGCATCGGGTAGCCGATGTACTCGATGTTCCTGCGGACGTTCTCGGGTCTGAGCATGTGGTCGATGAAGAGCATCGCCGTGCCGGGATGCCGGGCGTTGGCGGGGATCGCGTAGCAGTCCGAGTTGATCGGCGCGCCCTCCCTGGCGACCTCGAAGCCGAGCACGGACGGGTCCTTGGCCTGGCCGAGCATGGCGGCCATGTCACCGCTCCAGGCCTGGGTCATCACCGCGTTGCCGTTGAGCAGGTTGTTGTAGCTGTCGCTGGAGAAGCCGCGCAGCCGGGGGCGGAGGCGCTGCAGCGTGGCGGTGATACGGGCGAGGTCGTGCGGGTCGGAGGTGCCGATGTCCAGGCCGAGTTTGAGCGCGGCCATGCCGAGCACCTCGTCGCGGTCGTCGAGGACGAAGACCTGTCCCTTGGCCCGGCGGTTCCACAGGTCGTCCCAGGAGCCGGCCAGGTCCTCACCGATCCGGTCCTTCCGCCAGCCGATCCCGGTCTTGTACATGGTGAACGGCACGGTGTGCGCGGAGCGGCGGTCGTACCAGGGGTCGGCGAAGTAGCGGTACCTGCCGAACACCGCGTCGGCGTGCGGCAGCCGGGAGTGGTCGATACGGCGCAGCCGCCGGCCGTCGGCCAGCCGCTGCGCCCATTTCGCGCTGGGGAAGATGATGTCGTAGCGGTTCCCGGCGTTGAGTTTGGCGGCCATGCCCTCCATCGAGTCGAAGTTGGACTGGATGACCTTGACGCCGTACTTCTTCTCGAAGCCGTCGAAGACCGCCGGGGCGACGAAGTCCGCCCAGTTGAAATACACCAGGTCGCCGTCCACCTTGACGTCGATCGGCCGGTCCGGGTCGCCGAAGGCGTCGCGGTCCTCCGGCAGAAAGCCGCAGCCGGCCAGGCCGGCGCCGAGCGCCGCGGCGACGCCCGTGCGCAGGAGCGCGCGCCGGGACACAGGTGGGGGTTCCTCGGGGGACATGAGGTCCTCTCCGTAGGGGATGAGCGCTGCTTCAGGGAGCGGTCACGGATGCACGGAAGCCCTGTCCTCCGTGCGGGACCTGTTCAGCCGTGGCGCGGGGCGTCGCGCGCCGAGGGGGACGGCTCGTGGCGCTGTCTCACCGGTGGGGGTCAGCCCATCGCGTCACCGAGGTCGGTGCGTACCCGGTCGGCGAACCAGCCGACCGCGGCTTCCCGGCGGGACAGGGGGCCCGGCTCGAAGCCCGGGGTGCCGAGGCCCTTCTGGACCCGGGACACCAGTTCGGCGTCTTCGTCATTGGTGATCCAGCCGATGTGGATGTTGAGCCGGCGGGCCAGCCGGGTCCGTGCGCTCGTGCCGCGGCGTGTGTAGAACGCGCCGGGGACGGCCACCCGGTCGACCGCCGTCGGTATGGCGGTCCAGGCAAGCACATGGTCGGGGTAGAAGTCGATGAGTGTGTTGGGGTAGATCACCGCGTAGCGCCAGATCCGCCGGTCGGCCTCGGTGAGACCGGGCATGGGGGAGGCGAGGCGCTGGTAGAGCCGCTCGGCCCAGTTCGAGGACGGCTTGTCGCGCAGCGGTGAGGCGAAGAGGACGTAGGACGCGTCGATCTCGCTGGTGTAGCCCTGGTAGTCGAGCAATCGCATCAGCCCGGGGTGGGCGACCGGGACGTGGTAGCCCTCCAGGTAGTTGTCGACGGCGACCTTCCAGTTGGCGTGCTGTACTTCCGCACCGGCCAGATCGTGGATACGGCTGCGGCCCACCGGCACCAGATCGGCCCCCGCGTAGTGGCCGACGGCCTCCGCCAGCCCGGCGCACTGCTCCGCCAGCGGCACCGCGTCCGGGTCGAGGTTGGCGAAGACGAACCCGAGGAACGACTCGACCCGGACCGGGAGAAGACCGAGCGCGGGCTTGTCCAGGCAGGGGATCTGCCGCGCCTCGGGCGCACCGACCAGCCGTCCGTCGAGCTTGTACGTCCAGCCGTGGTACGGGCAGCGGATGGCCTTGCCGGACGCCTCGGGGGCGGCGACCAGCCGGGTGCCGCGGTGCCGGCACACATTGAGGTGTCCGGCCAGGGTGCCGTCCTCGGTACGGACGACCAGGACCTCGCGGTCGGCGACGGTGGCGGCGAGCCGTGCGCCGGGGCCGGGGAGGTCGGACTCGTGGCACACGAGCTGCCAGGACCTGGCGAAGATGTGCCGCGTCTCGGCGGTGGCCGTGGCCGGGTCGGTGTAGTAGCGGGCGGGCAGTGCCTGCCCGGGGACGTCCTGTGCCGTCGGTGTCGTGGTGGCTTCGGGGTGCATCGGGGTCACTCCTCCATGCCGCACGGGTGCCGGGCGGAGCGGCCGGGCGTGGGGGGACGCCCCTGGCCGGCGGACCGGCTTCCGTGCTGACTAATTGGTCAGTCAGATTGCTGGCGGGTTTCAACGAAGTCAAGACTTGTGTCCTGACTAATTGATTAGTTAGCTTAGTGGTGTCGCCGCTCCGGCGCCCCGTCGTACGGACCCGCGAGCGAGCGGGCGCCGTACGCCCCGACACCGTCGGCCGAACCCCCGCACCACGGCATCTCACCCCGGCACCGAGCCACGGCAACGCCCCCACCCGGCCGCCCTGACCCGACCCGTGCCGGCACCCACCCCTCTCCCCGGAGGCACGCATGAGCGGTCGTCGGAACCTGATCTGGCTCGGGCTCACTCCCGAACCCGAACGGGAACTGCCCGCCACCGTCGCGGCCCTGCGGACCGCCGCGCGGCGGACGACGGACGCCCCCGCCGAGGCGGCCGAGGCCGAACGGCGGCGCGTGGAGCGCCTGATCCTGCACGGCACCCAGCGCGGCTGGCTCCGCTACCTCGCCGAGGTGACGGGGCTGGTCACCGAGGTCGCCCACCGTGCCGGCCCCGGCGGCCGCCGGGCCGCCCTGCGCGCGGCCGAGGTCGTGCTCGACCACCACCGCATGCTGATCGGCCTCCCCGGACCGGGATACGAGCGGACGGCCGCGGACCGCGGCGCCCTGGAACGCGCGGTGCGCACCCTGCGCGCCGCCCCACCGGACGGAGACCGAGGATGACCGGGACCGACTCCCTGATACCGCGGGGCACGCCCTCCGTGCTCGGTGCGGCACCGGACGTGACCGAGGACGCCGCGGCGTATGCGGCCGCCGGCGGCCACCGCACCGCGATCGGCCCGGCGGAACTCCTCGACCGGCTCGACGGCCTGCGCGGACGCGGCGGGGCCGGCTACCCGGCCGCCGCGAAGCTCCGTGCCGTCCGCGACGCCGGGCCCCGCCCCGTCGTCGTGGCCAACGGCGAGGAAGGGGAGCCCGGTTCCGTCAAGGACCGCTGGCTGCTGCGGGCCCGGCCGCATCTGGTCCTGGACGGGCTGGCGCGCGCCGCGGAGATCACCGGCGCGGAACGCGGCTACGTCTATGTCTCCGACACCACGGCGGGCGAACGCGTCCGCCGCGCCCTCGCCGAGCGGACACCGCGGCTGCCCTGTGAGGTCGTCGACACCCCGCACACCTATGTCGCGGGGGAGGAGACCGCCGTCGTCCGCCGGATCAACGGCGGCCCCGCACTCCCCACCGCCAAACCGCCCCGCCCCTACCAGCAGGGCGTCGGCGGCGCCCCGACCCTCGTCGCCAACGTCGAGACGCTGGCCCGTATCGCGCTCGTCGCCGCACACCCGGAACGACGCCACCGCACCGTCCGCAGCACGCTGGTGACGCTCTCCGGCAGGGGCGGCGAACCCCTGCTCGTGGAGGTGCCCTACGGCTGCACCCTGCGGACCCTGGCGCGCGCCCAGGGAACCCCCGAGCCGGCCGGGGCGCTCATGGGCGGTCTCTTCGGCGGGCTGATCGGCCCCGGCCGGCTCGACCTCGCGCTGGACCCCGACACCCTCGCGGCCGCGGGCACGGCACTGGGCTGCGGGGCGATCCGCTTCCTCGCCCCCGACGAGTGCCCGGTGTCCCTCGCCTCCGCCGCCGTCGCCCATCTCGCCGCCGAGAGCGCACGGCAGTGCGGCATCTGCGTCGCGGGTACCGGCTCGGTCCGTGACGCCGTCGGCGCGCTGACCGACGGCACCGCCGACACCGGGCTCCTCACCCGGCTGGGGCGCTGGTCCACCTCCCTGCCCGGCCGCGGCGCCTGCGGTCTGCTCGACGCCGCCGCGGGCACGGCCGGCAGCCTGCTGCGCGCGTTCCCCGACCTGGTCCGTGCCCACCTCGACACCCCCTGCCCGGACTGCGCCGCGCCCGCCGACGCCGGACGGCTCACCGTGCCGGTCCCGCACGTCGCCCGCCGTACGGTGCCCCGCCCGCGCTCCGCCCCCGTTCCCCGCTGAAAGGACGACCGCCGTGAAACTCCGTCTCGACGCCACCCGCTGCCAGGGCTACGGCCTGTGCCAGGAACCCGCACCGGACCTCATCGACCTCGACGAGTTCGGCTATGCCGCCGTCACCGCCGACCCCGCGCCGGGCGCCGCCGAGGACGCCGCCCGCGCCGCCGCCGAGGCCTGCCCCAACTCCGCGCTCCGGCTGGAGAGGTGACCATGGGACGTGATCTGTCGGCCCTGTTCGACCCGGCGTCGGTCGCGGTGGTCGGTGCCAGCGACGACCCGGCGAAGTACGGCCACGCGGTCGCCGCCCAGGCCCTGCGGGCCCCCGGCCGCCGGCCCGTCCACCTGGTGAACCGCCGGGGCGGCACGGTCCTCGGGCGCACCGCGGCCACCTCGCTCGCCGGGATCGGCGAACCCGTCGACCTCGTGGTGATCTCCGTACCGGGCCCCGGCTTCGAGGCCGCCGTCGACGACGCGCTGGCCTGCGGCGCCCGTGCCCTCGTCGGTATCACCGCCGGCTTCGCCGAGACCGGACCCGCCGGGCTGGCCCGCCAGCGGGCGATCGCCGACCGGGTACGCGCCGCCGGCGCCGTCCTCGTCGGCCCGAACTGCCTGGGTATCGCCGACAACACCACCGAGCTCTACCTCGCCTCGGACCGCTTCGCGCCCGGCGGCATCGCCCTGCTGAGCCAGAGCGGCAACCTCGCACTCGAACTCCAACTCCGCTGCGCCCCGCATGGGTTGGGCTTCTCCCGCTTCGTCTCGCTCGGCAACCAGGCCGATGTCACCCTCGTCGACCTCATCGACGACGCCGCCCGGCACGACGCCACCCGCGCCATCGCCGTCTACGCGGAGGACTTCGGCGACGGCCGGGCCTTCGCCGAGGCGGCCGCCGCGGCCGGCAAACCGGTGGTCCTGCTCACCGCCGGGCGGGGCACCGCCTCGGCGCGCAGCGCCCAGTCCCACACCGGCGCGCTGACCACCTCCGCCGATGTCGTGGCCGCCGCCTGCCGCGACGCGGGCGTCGAACTCGTCGCCACCCCCCATGAGATGACCGTGGTCCTCGCCGCACTGAACGGGGGGCGGCGCGCCACCGGACACCGCACCGCGGTCTGCACGGACGGCGGCGGCCACGGCGCCATCGCCGCCGACGCCACCGAGTCCGCCGGACTGGCCGTGCCCGAACTCGGGCCCGCCGCACAGCAGCGGCTCAGCGCGCTGCTGTGGGAGCAGTCCTCGGTGCGCAACCCCGTCGACCTGGCCGGGATGGGGGAGCGGAACCCGCACTCCTACGGCGACACCGTCGGCGCGCTGCTCGCTCTGGACGAGGTCGACTCCGTCCTGCTGACCGGGTACTTCGGCGGCTACTCGGCGGCGACCGGCGGGCTGGGCGGTCCGACGGCCGAGAGCGGCACCACGGGCGGCGGCAGCGCACTCGCCGCGGGGGAGCTGGAGACCGCGCACCAGATGGCCGAGCAGGCCACTCGAATTGCCAAACCCCTGGTGGTGCAGTCGATGTTCCCGGACGCCCCCAGCTGCCGCACGCTGGTGGAGGCCGGCATACCGGTCTTCGCCTCCACCGAGGACGCGGCCCGCGCGCTGGCCGCCATGACGGCGGGGGAGACCGTCGGCCCGCCCGGCGTCCGCCCCCTGCCACCGGCCGCGACGCCGCTGTCCGACCCCGGCTACCACGGTGTCCGCGCCCTGCTGAGCGCCGCCGGAGTGCCCTTCCCCGAGGCCCGTGAGATCGCCGACGAGGCCCAACTGACCGCCGCCGCAGACGCGTTCGAGGGACCGTACGTTCTCAAGGCCCTCCACCTCCTGCACAAGTCCGACGCCGGCGGGGTCGCCCTGGGACTGCCGGACCGGGTCGCGCTCGTCACCGCCTTCCGGGAGATGCACGCCCGGCTCGGCGCCGCCTCCTACTCGGTCGAGGCGATGGCCGACCTGACGGACGGCGTCGAGCTGATCGTGGGGGTGCGGCGCGACCCCCGGTTCGGTCCGGTCGCCATGGTCGGCCTGGGCGGGGTGCTCACCGAGGCGCTGCACGATGTCGCCTTCGCCCTGGCACCCGTCCCGGCGGCCCGCGCCGCACAGCTGCTGACCGGGCTGCGGACCGCCGCGCTCCTCCAGGGCGTCCGCGGCCGGCCCGCGGTCGACGTGGCCGCCGCGGCGGCCGTGATCGAGCGCCTCACCACCCTCGCCGCCGCCCACCCCGAGATCGCCGAGATCGAGGTCAACCCGCTGCTCGTCCGCCCGGACGGCGCCCTCGCCCTCGACGCCCGCGCCGTACTGGCCTGACGCCCCGCCCCACGCCCGCCGTCACGGAGGACACCATGGACTTCCGCTACACCCCCCGACAGGCCGATCTGAAGGCCCGCGCCGCCGCCTACACCGCGCTGTTGATCCGGTACGAGGACCAGGCCGAGGAAGCCGGCGGGCCGCTGCCGGCCGACACCGTCCGGGAACTGACCCGGGCCGCGATCGACGCCGGTGTCTACGCCATCAACATGCCCGAGAAGTGGGGCGGCCCGGGGCTGTCCCTGCTCGACCAGGTCATCGTCGAGGAGGAGTTCGGCAAGGTCACCAACTGCCTGTGGGACATCCCCTGGCGGCCCGCGAACGTGCTGGCGTACGGCACCGAGGCCCAGCGGGAGAAGTACCTGTTCCCCGTCATCCGGGGCGAGCGCTTCGACGCCTTCGCGGTGACCGAACCCGGCGCGGGCTCCGACCCCGGCTCGGGCACCAGCACCGCCACCCGTACCGCGGGCGGCTGGCTGCTCAACGGCGAGAAGTGGTTCGTGACCTGCGGGGACATCGCCGACTTCCTGCTGGTGCAGGCCGACGCGGGACCGGAGCGGGCCGCCACTCTCTTCTTCGTCGACAAGCAGGCCCCGGGCGTCCGGATGACCCGGGTGCCGCGCTTCATGCACTCCGCGGTGAACGGGCACCCCGAGTTCACCTTCACCGACGTCTTCGTGCCCGACGAGGACGTCCTCGGTGGCGTCGGCAACGGCTACGAACTCACCAAGGAATGGTTCGCCGACGAACGGCTGATGATCGCGGCCCGCACCACCGGCGCCGCGGAACGCGCCCTGCAGCTGGCGCGGGACTGGGCGGTGGAGCGCCGCCAGTTCGGGTCGCCGATCGCGGACTTCCAGCTGGTGCAGGGGATGCTGGCGGACTGCGCGGTCGACATCGCCGTCAACCGCGCCTACACCCACCAGGTCGCCTGGGAGGCCGACCAGCCGGGCGCCGACTCCAAGACGCTGCACGCCAAAGCCTCGACGGCCAAGCTCGCGGCGAGCGAGGCGGCGGGGCGGGTCATCGACCGCTGTGTGCAGATCTTCGGCGGCCGCGGCTACGACCGTTCCCATCCCGTCGAGCGGATGTACCGCGAGCTGCGGGTGGACCGCATCTGGGAGGGCACCTCCGAGATCCAGCGTCTGATCATCGCCAACGAACTCATCAAGCGCGGCACCCGCGCCCTCGGCCTGCCCCTGCCCTGACACACGCCCCCACCCGGCCCGGCTCCCACCGACTTCGAGGACTGACATGGACTTCCGTCTCACCCCCCGCCAGGCGGACCTCAAGCGCACCGCGCGCGCACTCACCGAGACCCTCACCGCGTACGAAACCGACTGCGAGGAGAACAACGGCCTGACGGCGGACAACCACGCCGCCATCCGTGACGCCGTCCTCGCCTCCGGTCTCCAGGCCGTCAACATGCCCCGGGAGTGGGGCGGCGCCGGGCTGACCATCCTGGAACAGGCCATCGTCCAGGAGGAGTTGGGGCAGCTCACCGGCGCCCTCTGGGACACCGTGTGGCGCCCCGCCAACGCCCTGCGCTTCTGCACCCCCGCACAGCGGGCGCGCTACCTCGAACCGGTCATCCGCGGCGAGCGCCGCGACTGCTACGCGGTGACCGAACCCGGCGCCGGCTCCGACCCGCAGAACCTGGCGACCACCGCGACGCGGACCGCCGACGGCTGGACGCTGAACGGCGAGAAGTGGTTCGTGACCGTCGGCGACCACGCCGACTTCATGATCGTCCTCGCCGCGGCGGGCCCGGACCGGGAGCCGACGCTCTTCCTCGTCGACAAGGACACCCCGGGCATCGAGATGACGCGGGTGCCGCGCTTCATGCACACCTTCGTCTACGAGCACCCCGAGTTCACCTTCACCGAGGTGCAGGTCCCCGAGGACGCCGTGCTCGGCGGCGTCGGCAAGGGCTATGACATCACCCGGTCCTGGTTCACCGAGGAACGGCTGATGATCGCCGCCCGGACGACCGGCGCCGCCGAACGGGCCCTCCGGCTGGCGCGGGACTGGGCGGTGGAGCGGCGGCAGTTCGGGTCGCCGATCGCCGACTTCCAGCTGGTGCAGGGGATGCTGGCGGACTGCGCGGTCGACACCGCCGTCAACCGCGCCTACGCACACCAGGTCGCCTGGGAGGTCGACGAGGGCACCGTCGACCGCAAGACCCTGCACGCCAAGGCGGCCATCGCCAAGCTCGCGGCGAGCGAGGCGGCCGGGCGGGTCATCGACCGCTGTGTGCAGATCTTCGGCGGGCGCGGCTACGACCGCTCCTACCCCGTCGAACGGCTCTACCGCGAGCTGCGGGTGGACCGCATCTGGGAGGGCACCTCCGAGATCCAGCGCCTGATCATCGCCGGTGAACTGGTCAAGCGGGGCACGGGAGTTCTGCAGATGCCCACCGCCGGCTGACCCCGCACCGCGCCCCCGGCCCGTGTCCCCGGACCCGGGCCGGGGGACCGCGGACCGGCCCCGTACCGGAGCCACGGACCCGCCGGCGGGTCCCGCGACACACCCGGAACACCCGACGAGGAGGAGCGATGTACCCGAGCACCATCGAGAGAGTCGGGGTCGTGGGCTGCGGTCAGATGGGCTCCGGCATCGCCGAGGTATGTGCCCGCGCGGGCCGTGAGGTGTATGTCGTCGAGACCGACCGGGCCGCCGCGGACGCCGGGCTCCGCCGGATCACCGCCTCCCTGGAACGCGCCACCACGGCCGGCAAACTCACCGCCCGGGACCGGGACGCCGCGCTCGCCGCCCTCACGGTCGGCACCGAGACGGACGCGCTGGCCGACCGCGACCTGGTCGTCGAAGCCGTCGCCGAGGACGAGGCGACGAAGCTGGCCGTCTTCACCCGGCTCGACGCGGTGGTCCGGCGGCCGGACGCGATCCTGGCGACCAACACCTCCTCCCTCCCCGTCATCCGCCTCGCCGTCGCCACCGCACGCCCCCAGCAGGTCATCGGCCTGCACTTCTTCCACCCCGCTCCGGTGCTGCCGCTCGTCGAGCTGGTGCCCTCCCTGCTCACCGGCGACGACACCACCCGCCGGACCCACACCTTCGCCGCCGACGTCCTGGGCAGAGAGGTGGTGCACGCCCCGGACCGCGCCGGGTTCATCGTCAACGCCCTGCTCGTGCCCTACCTGCTGGACGCGGTGCGGATGGCCGGGTCCGGCGCGGCCTCGGCGGACGACATCGACCGGGCGATGCGGCAGGGCTGCGCCCACCCGCTGGGGCCGCTCGCGCTGGCCGACCTGATCGGCCTCGACACGACCCGGTCGATCGCCGAGTCGCTGTACGAGGAGTTCCGCGAACCGCGCTACGCGCCCCCGCCGCTGCTGGCCCGGATGGTGGACGCGGGCCTGCTCGGCCGCAAGACCGGCCGGGGCTTCCACCGGTACCCCTGAGCACACCCGGCGGCGACGGGCGGCCCGGGGCGGTGATGCGGGAAGATGGACGGGACGGGCCCGCCGAGCCCGCCGAGGACACCGACACCGACCCGGGGAGCACTCACGTGGCCAAGGCTGAACGCACTCTCGAAACGCGGGAACGGATTCTGTCCGCCGCGTGCGAAGTGATCGCCGAGGTCGGCTTCGAGAAGATCCGCATGCGGATGGTCGCGGAACACGCCGGGGTGTCCACCGCCCTGCTCCACTACCACTTCGAGAACCGGGAGCGCCTCTTCACCGAGGCGATGACCCACTCCTTCGCGCAGACCGGCACGGAGCTGGAACGGGACGCCGACACGGTGCCCGCCTCCGTGGTCCTGGCCCGCATCCTGCACAACATGCTGCCCACCGACCCGGAACTGCGACAGGACTGGCGGCTGTGGCAGGAACTGTGGGTACGGGCGCTGCGCGACGAGACCGCCCAGCGGCTCGCCGTCGACCTCTACGACCAGCTGCACAGCTGGCTCGGCCAGGCCATCCGGCGGGGCATCGCGTCGGGCGAGTTCACCGACTGCGACGTGGACGCGACCAGCACCCTGCTGCTCGCACTGAGCGACGGCTTCGGAATCCGGCTGATGCTGGGCGACCCGAGGATCGACCTCCCCGCCGCCCAGGCGGCCATCTGGCGCGCCGTCGCGGGAACGCTCGGCGTTCCCGACGCCTTCCCCGCGATCTGAACCATGTGATCATTTCCGGATGAGCACGAACGACGGGGCCGTGGCGCCCGCGTACCGGACGACCACGGCCGAACTACCCGCCTTCGTGGGGGAGTTCGAGGTCCATCTCACCGTCCGGGATGACGGGGACCCGGAGGTGGCCGGACGGCTGACCGCCCATGCGGCGGCGCGGCGCATGAAGTCCGTCCACATCCTGCTGGAACGGGGCGAGGCGCCCTCGCAGCCGATGCTGACGCTGCACGGGACCGGGACGTACGAGGAGATCCGCGCGCGGGCCGCCGCGGCGGCGGACGGGCTGCGGGCCGCGGGGTTCGACGTCCTGCGGACGAAGATCGAGGCCACCCCGTGGACCACGGGCGTCCCCGGCACCGATGACGAGGCCGCGGCGCTCGGTCCCGCCTACTACTTCGAGCACCACCTCAAGCTGGTCCTGGCACGCTCCGCTCCCGTCGGCGCCCTGCTCACCCTCGCCGCCGGGCACGGTGCCCACCTCTCACGCAACGCCCGGCGGGCGCGGTCCGACGGCCGGGTGGAGCGCTTCGTGACCCAGCGGTGCCACCGGGTGGGCCTGGCGACCGCGGGACGGCGACTGGACGTCCTGGTAAGGGAGTTGCGTGCCGTGGGACAGCGGATAGCCTCCGTCGAGCGCGAGTTCGTGGTCCACGACGGGAACATCGCGCTGGACGCGGGCTGGCTGGACGAGGAACACACCATGACGGGGGAGCGGAGCGGCGTATGACGGGGACCGGCGAGACGGGTCCGGCGGCGGAGTGGCGGGCGCTCCGGTACGGACCGTGGAAGGACACGGTGGCCGTGCCCCGGTCCCGGCCCGACGAGGCGACGCGGGCGCGGATGGATCTGCCCGCCACGCTGCATCCCGTGCCGGACGACGGTGTGGTGCAGCGCCCGGTGTTCGACCCCGCGGCGGCCCACCACGACTTCGGGATGCGCCTGGGCGAGCCGAGCTTCGCGGACGCCGCGGTCGGCGAGCGCTGGTACGACGCGCGGCGGCACGCGCTGCACCACGTGCTGACCGCGATCGCGCGGTCCCCGTGGGCCGGCCATCTGGTCCTGCGCGGCAGCATGCTGCTGGCGTCCTGGTTCGGGGACGCGGCGCGGGAGCCCGGGGACCTCGACTTCGTCGTGGAGCCGGCGACCTGGCAGCTGACGGACCCGCGTACGGACCGGATGCTCGACGGCATCGCCGCGGCGGCCGAGGAGCTGTCCCACCGCGGCGGTCCGGTACGGCTCGACGCCCACGCCGCGGCCGCCGACGAGATCTGGTCCTACGACCGGGTACCGGGCCGGCGCCTCGTCATCCCGTGGACGGCCGCGGCCGACGGGGTACCGGGGGGAAGCGTCCAGCTCGACTTCGTCTTCACCGAGCGGCTGCCCGTCCCCGCGGAGCCGGCCGGCATCCGCGGACCGGAGGGCACCGCACCGGTGGAGGTCCGTGCCGCGACCCGCGCGCTGTCGCTCGCCTGGAAGGTGCTCTGGCTGGTCAGCGACGAGTATCCGGAAGGCAAGGACCTCTATGACGCGGTCCTGCTGGCGGAGTGCACCGCGCTGCCCTTCGCCCTGCTGCGCGAGGTGTTCCGGGGCGTGGACGACGGCACCTACGACCGTCAGCCGGTGCTGCACCGGACCCTCTGGGAGATCGAGGGCGACTGGTCCGAGCTGCGCAAGGAGTACCCGGACCGCAGCGGGCTCACGCTCCCGGGCCGCTGGGTGGAGTACGGGTACATCCAGCGTCTCGCGGCGGCCCTGCGGCCCACCTTCGCGTCGGCCGGCCGCGGCGACACCGCCGCCTACCGCCAACGGGCCGCCTGGTTCGCGTCACTCACCGCGG
Source organism: Streptomyces sp. NPDC001219 (assembly GCF_053597915.1). Taxonomy (NCBI): domain Bacteria; kingdom Bacillati; phylum Actinomycetota; class Actinomycetes; order Kitasatosporales; family Streptomycetaceae; genus Streptomyces; species Streptomyces sp. NPDC001219. The sequence continues at coordinate 82,214 of NZ_JBSFJF010000005.1, forward strand.
AATGCGCCGCCGTCCTCGCCGACCAGGGCATGGACGCGGTGCAGGAACTGCTGACCGAGCGGTACGTGGCCTTCGACAACGCGGTCGTCCTCACCCGGGAACTGTCCGGCCCCGACCGGTGCTCCCTGCGGGAGGCGGCGGCCGTGGTGGCGGCGTTCCGCGGGGACCACCCGTCGCTCGGCCGACGGCCGTGGCTGCTCGCCGACCCGGACGAGGTGGTGCGGCAGCTCGGCGAGGACGAGGAGGAGGACCAGGGCGAGGACGAGACCGACGCGTAGGGATACGCGGGGCGCGCCCCGTCACGCGAGGCCCGTCTCCCAGCACGGGGAGACGGGCCTCACCTCATCCGGGAGGCGGGGCTCACCCCATGCTGCTGATGCTCTCCGGTGCGATGACGAAGAGCACGCGTTCCTCGTCGCGGCCCCCGTACCAGGGGTAGGGCTCCCCGAGGTACTTCTGGGCGAGGTGCTCGACGTGGTCGACCGCGCCCTCGGTCGTGGTCTCGACCACCCGGCCCCGCACCTGGAAGAAGCGCGAGGGGTTGTCCGGGTCGGAGACGGCGACCGCCACGCGGGGGTCGCGCCCGATGTTCCGGGTCTTCACATGGCCCCGGACGCTGTTGATCAGCACATGTGTGCCGTCGGTGTCGACCCAGGTCTGGGTCAGCTGAGGGGAACCGTCGGGCATCGAGGTGGCCAGATAGCAGGTGCTCGGCCGCCGCAGCAGCGCGAGCAGTTCAGAGGGAAGGTGCACAACGGTCTCCCGGCCGCTCGGAGGGGCGGGGTCTGTCCGGTTTTCTCCCGCCGCTGGGTGGAGGTGCGCCGCTCACGCGGTGCGCGGCGGAGCATATACGGGGGCAAGTCCGCTTCCCCGCGCCCCATACCCTCTCCCGTGCGCCGGTGTTGGGCGGTGCCGAGCGGCAGATTCCAGCCGCTATGCTTGCTGGATACAAGCAAGGTGTTCAACGGGCCGACCAACATCACCGCGAAGGATCACGACGATGAGCAAGGGCACGGTCCATGCCTGCGACCGGGGCGGACCGCAGGTCACCGCCGCGTCGGGGCTGGACGAGGCGGCCGCCGGACTGGGGACGGAGATTGTCCGCTTCTCGCGGCTGATCGCGGCCTGGAAGCAGCGCGCCAAGACCGACGGCGGCGCCGCCGACCGGGTGCTGCTGGCCCGGCTGGTGGTCGGCGGGGACCAGCGGGCGACCGACCTGGCCGCCGACGCGTTCCTGGATCTGTCGACCGTCAGCCGTCAGGTGCGCTCGCTGGTGGAGCGGGGCCTGGTGACCCGTCGTCCCGATCCGGAGGACCGCCGCGGGTCCTTGCTGGCCGCGACCGAGGCGGGGCGTGCCGCGTTCGCGCAGTACCGCCGTCAGCGCGACGCCGAACTCGCCGCGCTCCTCGAACCGTGGTCGCCGCGGGACCGGGCCGACCTGATCCGGCTGCTGGGCCGCCTCAACGAGGACATGGCAGAACGACAACACACACGGCTGGGTCCCGGGGGAGACCAGGGTGCCGCCGTGGAGCAGGGAGACGTACGTACATGAGCACTGCCACCTCCCCGCCCGGGGCGGGAACCGGGGAGATACCCGGACCAGGAGTACTGACTCACCGTCAGATCCTCACCATCCTCAGCGGTCTGATGCTGGGGATGTTCCTTGCCGCGCTCGACCAGACCATCGTCAGCACCTCGATCCGGACCATCGCCGACGATCTGCACGGCCTCAGCGAGCAGGCCTGGGCGACCACCGCCTACCTGATCACCTCCACGATCGCCACCCCGCTGTACGGCAAGCTGTCCGACCTGCACGGCCGCAAGCCCTACTACCTGACCGCGATCACCGTCTTCGTCGTCGGCTCGGTGCTGTGCACCTTCTCCACCTCGATGACCGAACTCGCCGCGTTCCGCGCGGTGCAGGGGCTCGGCGCGGGCGGTCTGATGTCGCTGGCGCTGGCGATCATCGCTGACATCGTCCCGCCCCGGGAACGTGCCCGGTACCAGGGGTACATGCTCGGCACCTTCGCCACGTCCAGCGTCGCCGGCCCGCTGATCGGCGGCGCCCTGGCCGGCCAGGACCAGCTGCTCGGCATCACCGGCTGGCGCTGGGTCTTCCTGGTCAACGTGCCGGTCGGGATCATCGCGCTGTTCGTGGTCGCCAAGGTCCTCAACATCCCGCACACCCGGCGCGACCACCGCATCGACTGGTGGGGCGCGCTCACCATCACCGTCGGTGTCGTCCCGCTGCTGCTCGTCGCCGAGCAGGGCCGGGAGTGGGGCTGGGACTCGTCCCGGTCGGTCGCCTGCTATGTGACCGGCGTCGTCGGCATCATCGCCTGGATTCTCGTCGAGCGGCGGATCGGTGACGACGCGCTGATCCCGATGCGGCTGTTCCGCAACGGCACCTTCAGCAAGACCAGCGTGCTGTCCGTGCTGATCGGTATGGGCATGTTCGGCGGGATGCTGATGATCCCGCAGTACCTCCAGCTGGTGAAGGGCGCCAGCCCCACCAAGTCGGGTCTGGAGATGCTGCCGCTGATGGCGGGGATGTTCATCGCCTCCATCGCGTCGGGCCAGATCACCGCCAAGACCGGTCGCTACAAGATCTTCCCGCTGATCGGCACCGCGCTGATGATCGCGGCGATGCTGCTCTTCCACTTCCGGGTCCAGTGGGACACCCCGCTGTGGGAGACCATGGTCTACATGCTGGTCTTCGGCCTCGGCCTGGGCGGCTGTATGCAGACGCTGGTGCTGGCCGTGCAGAACGCGGTGCCGCCGCGGGACATGGGCGTGGCGACCGCTTCGTCCACCTTCTTCCGGCAGATGGGCGCCACCGCCGGTACCGCGATCTTCCTGTCGGTGCTGTTCAGCACCGTCGGCGAGAAGATCTCCGGGGCGTTCAAGGACGCGGCGTCCACCGAGCGCTTCCAGGCCGCGCTGCACGACCCCGCGGTGCTGCGCGACCCCGCCAACAAGCCCGTGCTGGACATGCTCAAGCACCCCGGCAGCGCGGACTCCTCGGGCGTGCTCAGCGACTCGTCGTTCATCCAGCACCTCGACCCGCGGCTGGCCGAGCCGTTCAAGCGTGGCTTCGCGGACTCGATGCACACCGTCTTCCTCATGGGCGCGGTCGTCGTCGCCCTGGCCTTCCTGCTGATGTGGTTCATCAAGGAGGTCCCGCTGCGGCAGATCTCCGGTCTCCAGGCCCGCGCCGAGGCCGACGCCGAGGCCGACGCGGCCGCGGCCGGCGGCACGGCGGCCGGTGCCGACACGGCGGTGACCGGTGCCGACGGGGACGCGGACGGTGCCGAAAGCGCGCCGGACACGGCGCCGGCCGGGCCCGGCGGAGCCGCGGGCGCCGACCCGGTGTCCGCCCTCGCCGCGGTGTCCGCGCCTCCCGCGGACCGCGCCCCGGGAGCGACCGGCCCGGACATCCGGGGCACCGTACGGGACGGCGGCGGCCGGCCGGTTCCGCAGGCCGCGGTCACCCTGATCAGCGTGGACGGCCGGCAGCTGGGCCGCACCGCGACCGCGGCCGACGGCGGCTACGCGCTGCCCACGACGGGCGCCGGCACCTATGTGCTGATCGGCTCCGCCGGAGCCCGGCAGCCGCAGGCCGTGACCGTCGTCGTGGGCGGCGAGCCGGTGTCGTTCGACCTGACCCTCGGCGGTGCGGCCGGTCTCTCGGGCGAGGTCCGTGAGGAGAAGGGCGACGCCCCGGTGCCCGGCGCGCTCGTCGTGGCGACCGATGTCACCGGTGAGGTCGTGGCGTCCGGAGTGGCCGGCCAGGACGGGAGCTTCGCGTTCGCCGAACTCACCCCCGGCGGCTACACCCTCGCGGTCAGCGCCGAGCACCACCGCCCGTCCGCCCTCCAGGTGGAGGTCACCACGGGCCACCGCAACTGGTACGAGGTCCGCCTGGCACCCGGCGCCCGCATCCGCGGCACCGTCCGCACGGTGCACGGCACCCCGGTGGACGATGCCCGGGTGACCCTGCTGGACCCGGCGGGCCAGGTGGTCGGCACCGCCACCAGCGGCCAGGACGGTGCGTACGCCTTCACCGACCTCGACAGCGGCGAGTACACCGTGATCGCCAGCGGCTATCCGCCGGTGGCCGCCCCGCTGCACCTGGCGGCGGCCGGGCACGGTGAGTTCGACATCGAGCTGGGGCACGACCCGGTGCGATGACGCCGGCGAGACCGGCATGAGGGGGCCCGGCGCGCGCGGAGCGCCGGGCCCCCTTCTCGGGCCCGTTCCCCGGGCCCGGGGCCGCCACCGGGTTTGGCGCGGCGGCCCCCCTCTACGTACAGTTCCGCCGAAGCGTGAATAGAACATACGATCCCAGGAAAGCGGCAGCGGCGATGACGGTGACCGAAACAGGCCGGGCCGATGGCACGGGTATCGACTCGGAGCGGATGGCGGTCTGCCTGAGCGTGCTCGAAGAGCTCGACGGGCTGCCGCTGGATCACCCGGACGCGATCGCCATACGGCGCGCCACCGCCGGCATCTACCGCAAGGTGAAGCAGCGGCGCCGGCAGGAACGCCGGGCATCCAAGACCGCCAACGACCGGGCGGTGACCGCGGCCACGGCCACCGGCGCGCCCGACCGGATCGACGACGAGACCCAGGGCCTGTCCCTCGCCAGCTCCGTCACCACGGAACTCGCCGGAATCCTGGAGCGGCCCCGCTCCTGCTACACCTGCAAGTCCCGCTACGTCGAGGTCGACGCCTTCTACCACCAGCTCTGTCCGCCGTGCGCCAAGGAGAACCGGGCCCGCCGGGACGCCCGTACGGATCTCACCGGCCGGCGCGCCCTGCTCACCGGCGGCCGCGCCAAGATCGGCATGTACATCGCGCTCCGGCTGCTGCGCGACGGCGCCCACACCACGATCACCACCCGCTTCCCGAGCGACGCCATCCGCCGTTTCACGGCGATGCCGGACAGCGCGGACTGGCTGCACCGGCTGAAGATCGTCGGGATCGACCTGCGGGACCCGGCCCAGGTCATCGCGCTCGCCGACGAGGTGAGCGCCGAAGGCCCGCTCGACATCCTGATCAACAACGCAGCCCAGACCGTCCGCCGGTCGCCCGAGGCGTACGGCCAGCTGCTCGCCGCCGAGTCCGCCCCGCTGCCGGCCGGGGAGCTGCCCGCCTCGCTCGTCCTCGGTCACTTCGGCAGTGGTGCCCCCGCCGCCCTCCCCGCCGCCGCGGGCACGCCCGGCGCGCTGACCGCGGCCGACCTCACCGCCCTCGCCCTGACCACCGGTTCGGCCACCCCCGCCCGGATCGAGGCGGGCACCGCCATCGACGCCGGCGGGCTGGTACCGGATCTGCACGCCAGCAACAGCTGGATTCAGAAGGTGGACGAGGTCGACCCGGTCGAGCTGCTGGAGGTCCAGCTCTGCAACATGACCGCCCCGTTCCTGCTGGTGAGCAAGCTGCGTCCGGCGATGGCCGCGGCCCCGGCGCGCCGTAAGTACGTGGTCAACGTCTCGGCGATGGAAGGCCAGTTCAGCCGCGGCTACAAGGGCGCCGGCCACCCGCACACCAACATGGCCAAGGCGGCGCTGAACATGCTCACCCGCACCAGCGCACAGGAGATGCTGGAGGCCGACGGCATCCTGATGACCGCCGTGGACACCGGCTGGATCACCGACGAGCGTCCGCACCCCGACAAGATGCGGCTGGCCGACGAGGGCTTCCACGCCCCGCTCGACCTGGTCGACGGAGCGGCCCGGGTGTACGACCCGATCGTCCGCGGCGAGCTGGGCGAGGACCTCTTCGGCTGCTTCCTGAAGGACTACGCGCCCGCCGCCTGGTGATCCGGCACGGCGCCCGCCGCCGGGCGGGCGCCCCGGGGATCAGCCGGTCAGCCCGTGGCGGTCCAGCAGCGGCCCGATCTCCGGGTCGCGCCCGACCACCGCGCGGAACGCCGCCAGCGGGTCGACGCTGCCGCCCCTGCTGAGCAGTTCCCGGCGGAAGATCTCACCGCTCTCCCGGACCGTGCGCCCGTTCTCCCGGAACCAGCGCACGGTGTCGGCGTCCAGCACCTCGGCCCAGCGGTAGCCGTAATACCCCGCCGCGTAGCCGCCGTTGAAGACATGGGCGAAGTAGCCGGTGCGGTAGCGCGGCGGGATCGCGGCCGGCGCCAGCCCGTAGCGCTCCAGCGCGGCCGCCTCGAACGCCTCCGCCGCGTCCGCGGCCGGCACCTCGCCCTCGGCAAGGGAGTGCCAGGCCCAGTCCAGCACCGCGGCGGCCTGGTGCTCCACCATCCGGAAGCCCGCGCCGAAGGTCTCCGCCTCCCGCAGCCGGGCCGGGAGTTCGGCCGGCAGCGGCTCACCCGTGAGGTGGTGCCGGGCGTAGTGGGCCAGCACCTCGGGGCGGTCCGCCCACATCTCGTTCACCTGCGAGGGGAACTCCACGAAGTCGCGGGGCACCTGGGTCCCGGACAGCAGCGGGTAGCGGACATCGGAGAACAGCCCGTGCAGCGCGTGCCCGAACTCGTGGAACAGCGTGGTGACCTCACTCCAGGTCAGCAGCACCGGCTCGCCCGCCGGCGGCTTGGCGACGTTCAGGTTGTTGACCACCACAGGACGCTGCCCGAGCAGCCGCGACTGCGGGACCAGCGATTCCATCCAGGCGCCGCCCCGCTTGGACACGCGGGCGTGGAAGTCGCCGATGTACAGGCCGAGCGGACCGCCGTCGGCGTCGTGCACCTCGTAGACCTGCGCGTCGGGGTGGTACGCCGTCAGGTCGGGGCGCCGGGTGAAGGTGATGCCGTAGACCAGCTCGGCGGCGTGGAAGACGCCGTCGTGCAGCACGGCCGTCAGCTCCAGATAGGGCCGCAGCGCATCCGCGTCGAGGTCGAACCGCTCCCTGCGCACCCGCTCCGCGTAGTACGGCCAGTCCGCCGCGCTGATCTCCGCCACCCCGGCCGCCTCGGCCAGCGCCGTGCCCTCGCGCTCGGCGTTGGCGACGGCGGGCGCGACCAGCCGGCGCAGCAGTTCCTCGACGGCGTCCGTGGTGCCCGCGGTCCGGTCCGCGACCTCCCAGGCGGCGTGGCTGGGGTAGCCGAGCAGCGCGGCACGCTCGGCGCGCAGCCCGGCCAGGCCGACGGCGACCGGGCCGTTGCTGTCGATGCCGCGCCCCAGAGAGGCGGTGAGCAGCCGCTCGCGCAGCGTGGCGTCCTCCAGCGCGGCGAGTTCGGTCTGGCAGGTGAAGTTCTTCAGGCTGAGCACGAACCTGCCGGAGTGGCCGAGGGCCTGGGCCTGCTCCGCGGCGGCCGCGATCCGGTCAGCGGGCAGCCCGGCGAGCTGCTCGGCACGGTCCAGCACCAGCGCGGCGTCCGCGGTGGCCGCCCGCAGGTTCTGCCCGAACTCCGTGCACAGCGCGGCGATTTCGGCATTCAGTCCACGCAGCCGCCGCTGCTCCTCCGGACCGAGCCGGGCACCGGCCCGTACCCGCAGGGTGTGGTGGCGCTCCAGCAGCCGCAGTTGCTCGCCGTCCAGCCCGAGCCGCTCGCGCCGGGCGTGGAGCGCGTCCAGGCGGCCGAACAGGGCGGCGTCGAGCAGCAGCCGGTCGTCATGGGCGGCCAGCTGGGGAGTGATCTCGACCTCGAGCGCCTGGATCTCGTCGTCGGTGTCGGCGGCCACCTTGTTGAAGAACACCCGGCGCACCCGGTCCAGCACCGCACCGCTGCGCTCCAGCGCCTCCACGGTGTTCTCGAAGGTCGCCGGGTCGGGGCAGCCGCCGATCGCCGCCACCTCGGCCAGCTGGTCGGCCATGCCACGGGTGAACGCGGGCCGGAAGTGCTCGTTCCGGATCAGCGCGAACGGCGGCAGCGCGTACGGCAGATCACTCGGCTCGAAGAAGGGATTCGACGTCGTCACGGACCGACACTACGCCCGGACACGGCGCCGGGTCCGGCGGTCGAACCGGAAGGCGGCCCGGCGCGGCACCGCGCTCCGGTCCGTCCCGGTGAGCGTCGCCGGTCCATCCGTGGTGAGATCGAAGGCGAGGCATGCAAACACACTCCTGAGACAGGAGGAATCATGGCCACCAAGTTGCGAGCCCGAGACATCATGTCCGGTGGAGCGCACTGTGTGGGTGCACACGAATCGTTGCGGGACGCGGCGAAGATGATGCGGGACCTGGACGTCGGCTGCCTTCCCATCTGCGGTGACAACAACAGGCTCACGGGACTCATCACCGATCGTGACATCGTCGTCGCCTGTTGTGCCGAGGGGATCGACCCGGCGACGGTGCAGGCCGGTTCCATGGGCGGGACGCTGCACTGGATCGACGCGGACGCGGACGCCAACGAGGTCCTGCAGACCATGGAGCAGCACCACATCAAGCGGCTGCCGGTCATCGACGTCAGGGGCGGCCACCGCCTGGTGGGAATGATCACCGAGGCCAACCTCGCCAAGAACCTCAGCGACGCGCAGATCGCGGAGTTCGCCAGCAAGGTGTACGCGCCCGCCTGACGCGGGGCAGGCGGAGTCGTCCGCCCGTACCGGCACGACGGCCGGCCGGGCACGTAAGTGCGCCTCCGCACGCCTTTCCTCACGCCATTTCAGGAATGTCCCGGCGTCGGTGTTCAGGACCGGTTGAGCGCCGCCGAGCGCCGGGTGGGGCCACCGCCACCTGCGGTGATCCCACCCGTTAGCCTGCGTTGATCAACATCGGTTCGAGGCACCGCGCGCCCGTCGTGCGGTCCTGCGACGACGAAAGGGACGCTCCTGTGTCCATGCCCTCCCCGCCGCAGGGCGGCTACCCGCCGCCACCGGGTGGTCACCACCCCTACGGGCAGCCCGGCCAGCCGCCGTACGGCCCGCCGCAGACGCCGTACGGCCAGCAGGGCCAAGCCCCGTACGGCGGGCCCGGCATGCCGCAGCAGGGCGGCCACCCCGGCGGTCCGGTGACCGGCGGCCCCGCACCCGGAGGCCCCGGTGGGCGGCCGCCGCGGCAGATCCGCATACCCGGCTTCGTCCGTGCCCTCGTGACACTGGCGATCTTCGGCGGCATCGCCACCTGGGTGGTGCTCCACCAGGAGGAGTACAACGCCGAGGCCCACAAGCCCCCCAAGGTCGACCCCCGCAGCGTCGGACTCGCCAAGGTGGGCGACTGCCTGGAACAGACGGGCGGCACGGACGACGAACCGGACCTCGAACTCATCGGCTGCGAAAAGCCCGGAGCGAAGTACAAGGTCCTCAAGAAGGAGACCGGCGCCACCTGCGGCCCCGGCGAAACGCGGTACCGCCAACTCGACGGCCATTACGAGACGTTGAATCTCTGCATGTCGCGCGTCGGTGAGAAGGCCGGCGCGCCGTAGAAGGCCCGGGAGTCGGGCTTCGGGAACCGGGCGTCGGCGCAATGGCCTTGGCCCGATCGCACTCCGCCACCCCGCGCACCAAATCCGGCACCACGTGCACGCACTCCGGCGCCAGCCGCTGGCGTCGCACGTAGCGCGGGGTGGTCCGTCCACGATGCCGCGGACGGACCACCCCCTTCCCGGCAGGCGCCTTACACCTCCCTGCCGTCGCCGCCCTTCCGCGCGGTGGCCCGTCCCCTCCGGCGGGCCACCGCGCGGTGCGGAGGCGGAGTTTCATCGGAATTCCGGGATCGCCGTGCTATGCGCCGGCCGGGAATTCCGGAGGGCGCTCAGTGGGCGCCGGCGTGCGGCACGGCCAGTCGTGTACCGGGGAAAATCAGATCCGGATTCGCCCCGATCACGCGCTGGTTGAGCCGGTAGAATTCCTGCCAGCCCCAGCCGTGCGCGTAGGCGATTCCGCTCACCGTGTCCCCGGCATTGACGACGACCCTGCCGCCGGTACTCCTATGGCGCCCCAGTTTGTGGCGCTTCTCATGGGACTGCGGATGCCGGACCCGGCCGCGGGACGAGGGAGCGGCCTGCCGCTGTGGCGCGGGGCGGGCCTCGGCGCTCCGCGGAGTGCGGTGCGCGGTGGCCGAGTTGAGGCCCAGGGAGGCCGAGCAGGCCGGCCAGGCGCCCCAGCCCTGACGGGCCAGCACCCGCTCCGCCACCCTGATCTGCTGGGCCCGGGTCGCCCGCGCGGCCCGTGAGGCATAGGCGCCGCCGCCGAACGAGTGCCAGGTGGAGTGCGCGAACTGCAGCCCGCCGGAGAACCCGTTGCCCGTGTCGGTGCGCCAGTTCCCGCCGCTCTCGCAGCCGGCCAGGCGGTCCCATGTCCCGCTCCGGGCCTCGGCGGGCTGTCCGGTGGCCAGGTTCAGCGCACCGGCCGCCAGCAGGACCGCTGCCGCCGTGACCCCCCGGGTCCCATAGCCCCGGAATTCACTCCGGGCCGTCGATTTCGCTACCTGAGGAAATTGCATGCCTTTACTCCCGTCGCTCGCCGCGCAGTTGCCTGGCAGTCATTCAGGAAACCTGGCGCCGTGCGGCGTATCGCGTTCGAATGGAGCTCGAACTGCGTTTTCCGCACGGCGCCATGAATTCGACGGGGAAGAGACAACCACGGCCCGAGTTGTTATCGGCAGAGCGCGCGGTAGCGCCGCCGCGATACGGCCTGCCCCCTTGCCGTCGGCGCCCGGCCGTGCCTGCGCACGGCGCACCTGTTCAGACGGGCCGGGGCGCACCGCTCAGGCCGTAGGCGCATGACCACCAGCGGCCCGGCGATCACCTGGTCGGCCGGGGGGTGTCCGCCGAGCGCAACCGGCGCACGTGATGCACGCGCTGCGCAGGTACGCATGCACCGCGCACGGGTCCCGGCGGTGTCACCGCGCGGCCGGCGGCGAGGATCGGCGGGGCACCCGGCTCCCACGGGCGGGGAACGGCCTCCACCGGGGGAGTTGCAGCGGGGCGGCACCCTCACCATCGCGGTGCGCCGGCCACCGCGATCCGGATGGCGGGAGAGCGCAGCCCGGAGGAGGCGCAAAGCCACCGAGATGACAGGCCGACCCCGCTGTGTTCCCTTGGGGGAGGAGGGTGGTTCCGGCCCGGGAGGCTGCCATGGCCGAGGTGGATGTGCTGGTCGTCGGGGCGGGGCCGGTCGGGTTGACGGCGGCCTGTGAGCTGCGGCGGCGTGGGGTGCGGTGTCGTGTCGTCGACCGGCTGTCCGCGCCGCAGCCGTTCGCCAAGGCGGTGGGGGTTCAGCCCCGGACGCTGGAGATCTGGGACCGGATGGGGGTGGCGCGGGAGGCCCTGGCCGCCGCGGCTCCGCTCCGGGGGCAGTTGATCTATGTCAACGGCACGGAGCAGGCGCGGATCGAGCTGTCCCTGCCGCCGGATGTGCCCTACCGCTTCGCCGCCCTTCCGCAGTACGCCACCGAACGCATTCTCGCGGAACTGCTCGCGCGCTGGGGCTCCCATGTCGAACGCGGCACGGAGCTGGTGAGCTTCGAGCAGGACGCCGACGAGGTCCGGGTCTGTCTCGCGCTGCCGTCCGGCGCCCAGGAGTGGGTGAGCGCGGGCTTCCTCCTCGGGTGCGACGGCGCCCACAGCGCCGTCCGCAAGGGGCTCGGGCTGCGCTTCGAGGGCGGTTCCTTCCCCGAGGAGTACATGCTGGGCGATGTCGAGGTCGACTGGGAGCTGCCGCCCGGCTACGCGGTCCGTGCCATGCACCAGAGCGACGGACGCACCGACGACCTGCTGGTCTGCATCCCGCTGCCCGGCCGCAACCGCTACCGGATGTCCATGCTCGTCCCGCCGGAACTCTCCCTGTCACCACACCCGGGAGGGGACGAGGTGGCGCACGGTCTGGAGTCCGGCCCCACGCCCGGCCTCCCGCACATCCAGGCGGTCCTGGACCGGCTCGCGCCGCAGCCCACCCTGGCCTCCTCGCTCCGCTGGTCCTCGGTCTTCCGTATCAGTCACCGCTTGGTGGACCGCTACGGGGAAGGCCGGGTGTTCGTCGCGGGAGACGCCGCCCACATCCATCCGCCCACCGGGGCCCAGGGCATGAACACCGGCATCCAGGACGCCTACAACCTGGCGTGGAAGGTGGCCCTGGCGGTGCGGTCGACCGCGAGCGCGGGACTGCTGAGCAGCTACGACGCCGAGCGCCGTCCCGTGGGCGAGGAAGTGGTGCAGCGGACGGTCCGGCACGCCGGCGGCGGCGTCCAGGCGGACCCCGACGATCCGTCGACGGTGATCCGGCGCGAGGCCCAGCTGCTCGTCGGCTACCGCGGCAGCCCGATCGTCGGGCCGGACGGGCAGCCGTGCCAGGGCCCCGCGGCCGGTGACCGTGCACCGGACTGCGACGGCCTCCGACATGACCTCACCACCTTCCCGTCCCGCCTGTTCGACCTGCTGCGCGGCCAGGAGCACACCCTGCTGCTCTACGCGGACGACGAGGCCCAACTGGCGCCGTACGACGAGGTGGTGGCGTCGGCGCGGCGCGCGGCGCAGGGGCAGCTGGGCGTCTGGTTGATCGCCGCTCCGCGGCTCGGGACGGACGGTCTGCTGCTGCCCGTCGTCCGCGACAGCCTCGACACGTTCCGGCGGAACTACGGCGCACGCGGCGGCGAGGGATTCCTCATCCGTCCCGACGGCTATCTGGGGCTGCGCGACGCCCCGGTGAGCGGCCCGCGGCTGACGGAGCACCTCGCCCTGACCTTCCGCGGATGAGGCCGCCAGAGCCCTACGCGCCGCCGGCCACCGGCCAGGCCTCGACCAGCAGCCGCCCGTCTCCGTCCTGGTCCAGGGCGCGGAAGGCCTCCGCCGCCTGGGCGTCCGAGTGTCCCGCCGCGCGGTGGACCACGGTGAAGTCCTCCTGGCTGACCACACCGTCCCCGTCGGAGTCGGCGAGGGCGATGGTCGCGGCGACCGACGGCCCGACGACGTTGCCGATCGCCCCGGACGCGCTCGCGCGCGCGAACGCCTCGACGAACTGCTTCCGGTCCAGCCGCCCCATGGCGTCGACCCGTGCCATCGCGGCGAGCTGCTCGAAGGTGTGCCGCATCCCCGCATCCAGCGCCCGCGCCTTGGGGGAGTCCGCCGGTTCGCCCACCGCCTCCGTCAGCAGCCGCGCGCGGTCGGTGAAGTCCTGTGCGGTCAGATAGCCGTCGCCGTCGGTGTCGTACAGGGTGAAGCGGTGCTCGTACTCCGCACGCAGCGCATCGGTGATCATGCGTCATCCCTTCTGAGCGGGGGTGACTCCTGACGGAGCCCGGGAGGCGGACGGCCACGGGCGCCGCGACCGTCCGTCATGAGCACATTAAGTGGCGATGCGACAGCGCAGGGTGATCGAGGGGGGCGTGTTCGTCGCCTCGGCCGAAGGTCGCGGTGCTGTAGGCGGGCGTCGCAATTCCCCGGTGGACCGGGCGCCGTGCCGTCCGCCGGGGAGCGGATCACGTATCAGATATTTCGGGTCGGTCACGCCTGCAACCGGCGGGTCGGGCAAACAGTCCTACGGGGTATGAAAAGACGACTGAACCTGCGTGTCCCGCGGTCCGGCGCCGGTCGTCGGGCGGGCGCGGCGCTCGCCGTGACGGCGCTGACCGTTCCGCTGACGGTGGCCTTCGGCTCCACGGCCCAGGCCGCCACCGCCTCTTCGTGCACCGCGGGCCGCGGCCCGTACCAGAAGCAGGCCGAGAAGTTCCTCGGGCTGCCGGTGGACGGCCGGCAGTCCACCGCCGACTGCCGGGCGATCCGGGCCTTTCAGACCAGCCACGGCATCACCCCGAACATCGGCTACGCCGGGCCCGTCACCTGGGGCGTGATGCGTGTCGTGGCCCAGCAGCAGGCCGCCGGGCACAACCCCAACAAGGCCGGTAACTGCCCCACGAACAAGGGGCGGATAGCCTGCGTCGACCTGACCCGCCAGCTCAGCTGGATTCAGGACGGCAGGAAGCTGGTCTTCGGGCCGGTACCGGTCCGTACGGGCCGCGACGGGTACGAGACCCGCACCGGCGCCAAGAAGGTCTACTGGCGCCATCTGCACCATGTGTCGACGATCTACCACGTGCCCATGCCGTACAGCCAGTTCTTCGACGGCGGGCAGGCGTTCCACTCCATCAGCGGCAGCGTCTGGTCGGCGCCCGGCTCGCACGGCTGCGTCAACATGCGCAGCAACGACGCCAAGAAGTACTGGTCCCTGCTCAAGAACGGCGATGACGTCTACGTCTACGGCCGTAAGCCCGGCACCTGACGCGGCATCGGCCCGGCCGGACGCCGCCACGGACCGCCGATGTGAGCCCGCTACACCGGCTTCCGGGCGGCGGGCGCGGACGGCAGCGCACAGGCCGCCGTCCCGCCCGGCATCCGGTGCCGGTTGCGCGCGATCAGCCGGTAGACCCCATGGGCGATCCAGCGCACCGGCGGGAGCGTGAGCAACGCGCCCACGACCGGCCACCCGCGCGGTGCGCTCAGCAGCAGCTTGGCGACCGCCTGCGCGCCACCGTGCACCGCGCCGGCCGGCGTCACCCACAGCACCTCGTGCTCGGCACGCCGGCGGCTGACGCCCAGCTCCGCGAGATCGGCGAACTGCCAGGGCGTGGCCGCGCAGCGCGGACGCAGCCGCCGCTGCGCGAACCGCACCGAGGACGTGCAGAAGGCACAGTCGCCGTCGTAGACGAGTACGGGTTGCCGCCGCATGGTCCGGTCCCCCTCGCGCCGGTGGAATGTCCTGACGTGCGCCAGGTTACCGGGCAGGAATTCCGGGTGCCGTCGAGCCCACCTGTGGGGCGTCAGCCGGCCAGCAGGGTGTACAGGGCCATCGGTGTCACGTAGCCCGGCCAGCGGCCGTCGGCGAACAGATGGACACCGGCGTCCTGATAGACCTGATCGACGAGTTGGGAGCAGATCATGTGCCGGGTGCTGGCCACATAGCGGCGCAGCCCCGGGAGGGGCAGGTGGAAGCGGTGCGCGGCGATCGCCAGGTAGTCGAGGAAGCTGTAGGGCACCCCGACGTAGGCGGATGCCGCCGTGCAGAGGGCGGTGCGCTGCCGCTCGGTGAGCCCTTCCGGGCAGACGTACAGCACGTCGGTGCCGTCGTACGTGGTGAGCGGCGCGATCCGGGAACCGCCCGGCTGGGCTTCCAGCAGCCGGTCGCCGGGCAGTACGAGAAAGGCGTGCTGGTAGTCGGCGAAGCCGTCTCCGTTGAGCCATTGTCCGAAGCGGATCAGCCGGCCGGTGAGGCCGGATATCCGGGTGAGTCCGATGTCGCCGGGCAGGGGATGCGTGTGCTTCATGAGCAGCTCCCGGGAGCGCAAGGGGGGTTCCTGGATTCCTACCCGGTGTCCGGCCCCGCGCACCGCGTCCAGGGGCATGCCGTACCGCGGATTCCGGGCCAACCGGCCTTCTCCGTGGGGCAGATGGTGAGGGCGGACAGCAGTGGGGAAGGGGCATGCGGAAGTGGGGCGGGCACGGGCCACGTGCCCGTCCCAGGGGTAGGCCCCCTCGACGGCCGGGGAAACCGAGCGGGAGGAGCGGGACGTGAAGGGCACCGGAGTGAGTGAGCAGGCGGGGGCGGCGGGCCCGGACGCCTCCGGGGCGGGCGCCGGCGCCGGCCGGAAGCCGCTGTCGGGCAGTGTGGCGCTGGTGACCGGCGCCTCCAGCGGCATCGGCGCGGCCACCGCCCTGGCGCTCGCCCGGGAGGGCTGCTCCCTCGCGCTGGTGGCCCGCCGTACCGAGCGGCTGGAGGAGCTGGCGGAGGCGATCGGTACGCAGGGTGGCGCGTCCCTCGCCCTGACCGCCGACCTCGCCGCCGCGCCCGAGGCCCGCCGGACGGTCGAGCAGACCCTGGACCACTTCGGGCGGCTGGACCTCCTGGTGAACAACGCGGGCTTCGGCGCACGCGGCGCGGTGGAGGACAGCGACCCCGCGGACTGGGACCGGATGGTCGACCTCAACTTCAGGGCCGTGCTGCGGATGTCCCATGCCGCGCTGCCGCATCTGCTGCGCGCGGCGCACGAGGCGGTGCGGCCCACCGCCCAGGAACGCTGACCACCCGGCACCCGGCACCCGGCACCCGGCCGCGTCCGCCGGTACGGCCCGAGGAGAGACCCGTGCGACTCCTGCTCCTGTCCGACACCCATCTGCCCCGGCGCGCCAAGGTGCTGCCGCCCCGGCTGCTCGACGAGGTGCCGCGCGCCGACGTCGTGGTGCACGCCGGCGACTGGGTCGACACCGCCACCCTGGACCTGCTGACGGCCCGCGCCCGGCGGCTGATCGGGGTGTACGGCAACAACGACGGCCCGGAACTACGGGCGCGGCTGCCCGAGGTGGCGTACGCGGAACTGGCGGGCGTACGGCTCGGCGTGGTGCACGAGACCGGTGCCGCGCGGGGGCGGGAGCGCCGGTGCGCCGAACGGTTCCCCGGCCTCGATGTGCTGGTGTTCGGGCACAGCCACATCCCCTGGGACTCCACGGCCGGCGACCGGCTGCGGCTGCTCAACCCGGGATCGCCGACCGACCGCCGACGGCAGCCCTACTGCACCTACATGACGGCGGAGATCACGGCGGGCCGGCTCACGGCGGTGGAGCTGCACCGGCTGCCCCGCCTCCGCTGAGCGCGCGGTGGCCGGCCGCCCCGCCCGGCCGGGCGCTCAACGACCGAGCAGGCCACGCACATAGGCCGCCTGCCCGGCGTGCTGGAGGGCGTCGGCGACGACGCTGACGAGCCGGACGCCCAGGGTGACCGGCGGCGTCCAGGCGCGGTCGACGACGCGCTTCATGTCCTTGTCGTCGACCCCGGCGAGGTACTGCACGGTGTTGTCGTGCACCGCGCCGTGATAGTCCGTCAGCAGCTCGGCGGTCAGCTCCCGTACCGCCGCGACCTGCTTGGCCGTGTGGCCGTATCCGGTGTCGTCGGGGTCGAAGGGGAGCCCGAAGCGGTCGTACCAGCCGTCCGCGGTCCAGATCTGCTCGGTGCCGGCCACCCCGGCGACATGGTCGTCCTGGATGCGGGTGAGGTGCCAGACCAGCCAGCCGATCGAGTTGGCGTCGTCCTCGGGACGGGTGGCGAGCTCCTCCGGGTCGAGCCCGGTGACCGCGTCCTCGACGCTCTCCCGGATACGTCCGAAGGCGTCGACGAGCAGGTCCGTGCTGGCGTTCATGGCGGGCTCCTTTGCGGCGGCGGACGGCTGCACGCGGAGACTCCGCGGACAACCGGTACCGGTGGACCGATGTGCCGCGCTCCCGCGGTGGTCGGGCACCCCGGAGGGCATCAGCCCCGGCAGCCCGCCCATGGTCGCAAGCGGAGCGCGGGAAACGGCGAGGGGCAGGCCGAAAGGCGGCATTTCGGCCTTGTTACGGTGATCCGGCTCAGGAAAGTGAGCCCGTTCGCGTGATCCGGTGTCACCCCCGGTGACAGGGCGGTGCGTTGTCCCGCGTACGTTCTCCCGGATCTCACCCGAACACGAAGGTTCCCGTATGAGCCACGCCACGACCGCCCGCGCCGTCACCGACATACTCCAGCCCCGCAACGTCCTCCTCACCGGAATGCTCGGTATCGGATGGGCGGCCGCGGGGGACTGGACCGGCATCCTGTGGGGTCTGCTCGGGGCGCTGTGCGCCGGGCTCGTCCCGGCCGGCTACATCGAATGGGAGCGCCGGCGCGGGACATGGGGCGACCGGCATGTCGTGGACCGTACGAAGCGAGCGCCGATCTTCCTCGTCATCCTGGCGTCCATCGGCGCCGGGACGCTCGTCATGGTCCTCGGGCGGGCGCCGGCCGGCATCCTGGTCGCGATGCTCGCCCTGTGGGCGATGACGGTCGTTCTCCTGACGGTCAACACGGTCTGGAAGATCTCGGTGGACTCCGCGGTCGCCGCCGCCGTCGTCGCGCTGCTGGCGGTGGTGCACTCCCCGTGGTGGCTGGCGGCCGGTGCGCTGACGACCGCGGTGTGCTGGTCACGGGTCGCGCTGGGGTACCACTCCGTCACCCAGACCGTGGCCGGCGCCGCCCTCGGTGCCGCGACCGCGGCCGCGTTCCTGGCCGTCTGATCCGCGGACGGGGGCGACGAAAGGAGCCCGCCCGGTGGCCGGGGAGCCACCGGGCGCTTCGGTGTCATACCGGGCGGCTCACCGCTCGGACGGTCCCGCCATCTCGGCCAGGACGGAGCGCCAGTCCTCGCCCGGCTGCAGGCGTAGGGACCGGGACAGCCGGTCGGAGTGGTAGTGCCAGCGGTGGTCCAGGTCCGGATGGACCTCGTCCGTTTCGAGGATCTCGCTGTCGCTGCCGAGCAGTTCGGCCAGCGTGGCGGCGAGGTCCCGCCAGGTGACATGTCCGCTGACGGCGTTGGCGACGCCGTGCACGGGGGAGTCCAGGCAGGACACCACGGACCGGGCCAGGGCCGCGGCATGCACCCAGGCCGCACCGAACCAGGCATGACCGCCGGTGCCCGGCCGGGGCAGCTCGACCGGCCGGCCCTCCCGCGCGGCCTGGTAGAGCAGACCGGTCGCGCCCCAGCGCAACTGGTCCCGCAGCCGCTGGTGCGGGCCCCAGACGAGGGGGGAGCGGACGGCGCTCGCCCCGCCCCGGCCCTGGGAACCGGCGGCCCCCAGCAGCAGCGCCTCACAGTCCAGCTTCGCCTGCCCGTACGGGCTCAGCGGCTGGGCCGAGGCGGACTCCTCCGCCACCCACTCACCGGCCGGGTGCCCATAGGCGTCCACGCTGCTGACGAAGACGAACGGGCCGCGCGACCAGGCGCCGACCATCGCCGCCATCGCGGTCACATCGACCTCGGGGCGGGTGAAGGTACAGGCCGCGTGGATCACCGCGTCGGCGCCGTCGACGGCCTTGCGCAGCCCGTCCAGGTCGGTGAGGTCGCCCTCGATGACGTCCACCCCGTCCCCGGCGACCAGATGCGCGGACTCGGGGCGGGCCAGCGCCAGCACCGGGCGTCCCTTGGCGGCCAGTTCGCGCAGCACGAACGCGCCGACGCCGCCGGTGCCGCCGGTGACCAGGACCGTGCCCTCACGCGAGCGCCGCGGACCGGACGTGGTGACCGCGGGCGCGGCGGCCCGCTCCGCCGCGCGGGTGTCCAGCAGCGCGGTGACCGCGCGCGGGGTGCGGGCCTGCATGATGTCCAGCCCGGTCAACGGCAGCTTCAGCGCCCCGCGCAGCCGTTCGGCGAGCTGGACGGCGACCAGCGAGTGACCGCCGAGGAGGAAGAAGTCCTCGTCCGGCCCCGCCGGACGGCCCAGCAGCGCGCGGAAACCCTCGGCCACCGCCTCGGCGCAGGCGCCCTCCGGCGCGGGCGCGGACGGCATTCCGGGGAGCCGGGACACGTCGGGCGCGCCGTCGGCCGTCCGCGGCAGCGCGTCCAGCAGGGTCACCACGGCGGGCACCAGGTCCGGCGCCAGCGCGGCCCGCAGCCGGGAGCGGAGTTCGGCCGGTGCGGGGCCACCGATCTCGCGCAGCACGGCGTACGCCAGCAGGGGCCCGCCGGCCGGCTCCAGCACCGCGGCGTCGGCCACCCCGGTGTGCGACCGCAGCAGCGCCTCGGCCGGATGCATGTCGGCCGGATGCGCGTCGGCCCCGTCCCGCGGCGCCGGCAGCGCACCGGGCAACCGGGAGAGCCGCAGGCCCGGTTCGTCCGCGACCGCGGTGAGCAGGGCGGCGTAGTGCGCACCGAGACCGGCCGCCGCCTCCTCGTCCAGCGCGGTCCGGCCGTACTGGACGAGCCCGGCGGGGGCGTCGGTGTCCACCAGGCCGAAGGAGAGGTCGAACTTGGCCTCGGCGGGGCCGACCTCGACGTACTCGCCCACCGTGCCCGGCAGCCGCAGCGTGGTGGGTTCCCCCAGCACGTCCGCGGTCACCCGGATCAGGGCCGTGCCGTCCGTGCCGCGGGCACCGGCGCCGAGCCGCTCCAGGATGAGGTCGAAGGGCACCTCGCGGGACTCCTGGGCGTCGAGCAGCGCCTCCCGCACCCGCTCCACGAGCGTGGTGAACGACGGGTCGCCGCCCGTGTGCACCCGCACCGGGAGGGTGTTGACACACAGTCCGACCAGCCCGCGCATCTCCGCGCCCTGCCGGTGGCTGCCCGCCACCCCGATCACCAGGTCGTCCTGGCCGGTGAAGCGGTGCAGGGCGGCGAAGGCCGCGGCGAGGGCCACGGTGAACAGGGTGGCGCGGTGGTCCCGGCCCAGCGCGCGCAGCGCCGCCGGGACCCGCGGGTCGAGCGGGACGGTGTGCGTACCGGCGGGCCGGGCGCCGCTGTCGGCGGGCGGGTGCGCCGGGCGGGGCAGCCGCAGCGGGGAGACTCCCGCGAGGCGGTCCTCCCAGTGGCGCAGGCCCTGTTCGAGGCGGTCGGCGGCGGCCTGCTCCCGCCGGGCGAAGTCCGCGTACTGCGGCGGAGCCGGCTGCGGCCCGGCCGTGGTGCCCTCCGTGGCGGCCGAGTAGAGCGCGGCGAGTTCACCGGCCACGGTCTCCAGCGAGGCGCCGTCCAGCGCGATGTGATGGAACGTCAGCAGAACGGTGTGGTCCTGCGGCCCGTGCCGCACCACCAGCGCGCGCGGCATGGGACCGGTGGCGAGGTCGAACGGCCGGTGTGCCTCCTCGGCCAGCAGGGCGGCGGCACCGTCGGCGTCCGCCTCGACGACCCGCGGCGCGATCGCCTCCGGAGCCGGCAGCACCTCCTGGTAGGGCTCACCGTCCCGCTGCCCGTACCGGGTGCGCAGGATCTCGTGGCGGCGCACCAGCGAGGTCAGCGCGGTGGCCAGCGTGTCGAGGTCGAGCGGACCGCGCAGCCGGGTGGCGAACGGCACGCTGTACGAGGCGCCGCCCCCGCCCAGCCGGTCCATCAGCCACATCCGGCGCTGGGCGTGGGAGAGCGGCGCGGGACCCTGGTGGACCGCCTCGGGGACGGGTGCGGGGCGGGCGGTGCGGGAGCGCGCCCGGCGCAGCAGTTCCTCCTGGAGCGCCGCGGCGGCGGGGGTGTCAGTGGCCATCGGTGTCCTCCGGGGCGCCGGGGCGCAGATCGCTGTGCAGGGCGAGCAGCGCACGCTCGACCAGCGTGGCATGACCCGCCACGGTGGGGGCGGCGAAGAAGTCGGCGAGGGTCAGCTCGACGCCGAGCTCCTCGCGCAGGTCGTCGGTGACGGCGAGGGCCAGCAGCGAGTGGCCGCCCAGCGCGAGGAAGTCGGCGTCCGCGCGGGTGACCTCGCGGCCCAGCGAGCGGCTCCAGATCTCGGCGACCGCCTGCTCCAGCGGACCGAGCGGACCGGCCGGGGCGTCGGACCCGTCCGCCGTGAGCAGGTCCGTCAGGGCGCGGCGGTCGACCTTGCCGGAGGCGGTCAGCGGCAGCGCGTCCACGCACCGCACCTCGTCGGGCACCAGATGGGCGGGCAGCACGGCGGCGAGATGGCCGCGCAGGGCGTCGGGGCGGGGGACCGGACCGGGCGCGGCCACGACGAACGCGGCGAGCCGGGAGTCCTCGGGGGAGGGGCGGTGCACGGTCACGGCCGCGTCCGCCACCTCGGGCCGCTCCCGCAGGGCGTGTTCGATCTCGGCCGGTTCGATCCGGAAACCGCGGACCTTCACCTGGTCGTCCGTGCGCCCATGGAACTCCAGGAGCCCGTCCGGGCGCCGGGAGACGAGGTCGCCGGTGCGGTAGAGGCGCCCCGGCCCGGAGTGGTGGACGAAGCGCTCGGCGGTCAGCTCCGGCCGCCCGGTGTAGCCGTGCGCCAGCCGGCTGCCACCGATCCACAGTTCGCCCGGCACCCCGTCCCGGACCGGCCGGCCGTCGTCGTCGAGGAGGTGCACGGTCGCACCGGCCACCGGCCGGCCGATGGGCACCTGGCCGTCACAGTCGGCGTCGGTGACACGGTGGGTGGTGGTGAAGGTCGTCGCCTCCGTCGGCCCGTAGCCGTTGACCAGCTCCAGCCAGGGGAAGGCGCGCAGCACCGCGCGGGCGTGGTGCGCGGACAGCGCCTCGCCGCCCACGACCACCGTGCGCAGCGCCGAGAAGATCCGGGAGCGGCGGCCGGCCAGCTGGTGGAAGAGCGCGGTGGTGAAGAAGGCGACGGTGACGCCGTGGCGCTCCACGTGCCGGGCCAGGTCCTCGAACGACGGCCGTTCGGCGGTGCACACCACCACCGCGGCGCCGTTGGCCAGCGCGCCCCACACCTCGAAGGTCGAGGCGTCGAAGGTCATCGGCGAGTGGAAGAGCACCCGGTCGCGGGCGGTGAGGGTGAGGTACGCCGGCGCGGAGACCAGCTCGGCGATCGCGTGGTGCGGCACGGCCACGCCCTTGGGGCGGCCGGTGGAACCCGAGGTGAACATGATGAACGCGGCGGTGTCCGGGCCCGGTTCGGCCGCCGGGAGCCGGTCGTCGTCCACCAGCGGCTCCGCCGGCAGCGCCAGGGTGGCGCCGCCCAGCTCCGCGGACTCCAGGAGCTTGCTGTCTCCGACGGTCAGCGTCGCACCCGCCTCGGCTGCCAAGGCCTCGGAACGGGCCCGCGGATGGGCCGGATCGAGCGGCACACACACGGCGCCCGCCCACCACAGCGCGAGCTGCGCGACGACCGTCCGGGCGCTGCGGGGCATCAGCAGGGCGACGGAGTCACCCGCGCCGACACCGTGCGCCCGCAGATGCGCGGCGAGTGCTCGGGCGGACGAGACGAGCTGCGCATAGGTGAGCGTGCTGTCGCCGTCCGCCACGGCCAGGGCGTGCGGGGTCCGCGCGGCGTGCCGGGCCACGAGGGCCGGCAGACCGGCCGCGGGAGACGGAGTGCCTTCGGTGGGCACGGGGCCTTCCTTCCGGGTGTCGGGGGAGAACGGGGTCGCGGGGGTGCGGGCGGTCATCTCAGGCCCCCGCCGGCTGCCGGGCGGCGCGCTGGTCGACGAGCAGGGCCACGGCGCGCAGATCGGGCTGGCGCAGCAGCTCGGGGGCGCGCAGCCGGACGCCGCTCTCCTTCTCGATGACGGTCAGCAGCCGGGCGGCGAGCACGGAGGTGCCGCCGGCCCCGGTGAAGTTGTCGGCCAGGGACATGCCGGGCCGGCCGAGCAGATCGCGGACGGCGCTCAGCACCAGCCGCTCACCGGGCGTGGCACCGTCGGCCGCGCCGCCGTCCGGTGCGGTGCCGTCGGCGCGGGACGGGCCGCTGTCGGCCGCCCGCCGGGTCAGCTCGGCGCGGTCCACCTTGCCGTTGGCGTCCAGCGGGAAGGAGCCCACGAACCGCACGTCCGAGGGGACGGCCTGCTCGGGCAGCCAGGTCCGCAGCGCGGGCAGCAGCGCGTCCGCGGTGAGCCCGGAGCCGGCGGCCGCCCGGACGTACGCCACCAGGCGGGCCGGGCCGTCGGCGGTGCGCGGTGCGGTGACGACGGCGCTCAGCACCGCCGGGTCCTGCTCGAACGCGGCCTCCACCTCGGCCGGTTCGATCCGGACCCCGCTGATCTTGACCTGGTCGTCGAGGCGGCCGAGGAACTCCAGCTGCCCGTCGGCCGCCATCCGCACCCGGTCCCCGGTGCGGTAGACCCGCTCCACGCCCGGCAGTCCGAGGCCCTCGGGCGCGGCCGTGAAGCGGCGCGCGGTCAGCTCGGGGTCCAGGTAGCCGAGCGCCAGCCCGCTGCCGCCGATGAGGAGTTCGCCCTCCGTGCCGCGCTCGACGGGACGGCCGTCCGCGTCGGCGACGAGTACGGTCACGCCCGGTACGGGACCGCCGATCGGGGGCGCGGAGTCCGTACCGGCCGCCTCGTCCGTGCCGTACATGGCGTAGGCGGTGGCGATCACGGTGGCCTCGGCCGGGCCGTAGGCGTTGTGGACGGTCGCGGTCACCTCCGCGCCGGGGCGGCGGCGCATCCGGTCACCGCCGACCATCAGATGACGCAGGCTCAGGCCCTTCGGCCAAGGACGGTCCAGCAGCGGCTCGACCATCGGGGTCGCGGCCACCGACACCGACACGGCGGCCGTGCGCCACCAGTCGGCGAGCACCACGGAGTCCCAGCGGACCTCGTCCGGCGCGGGCACCAGGGCCGCCCCGGACGTCAGCCCGGCCCACAGCTCCAGCAGATGGGGGTCGAAGGCGACACCGATCAGCAGCGACTGCCGGTCACCGGGGCCGAGTCCGGTCGTGGTGCGGTACCAGTCGAGCAGCCCGCCGAGCGCGGGCTCACCGACGGCCACCGCCTTGGGGCGGCCGGTGGAGCCCGAGGTCAGCACGGCGTAGAACGCCCCCTCGGGCGCGGAGTGCGCGGCGGCACCCGGCGTGGCGAACGCCGCCACGATCGTGGCGGTGGCGTTGGCCCCCTCGGCGGGCAGCGCCAGGTCCATCCGGTCGGCCGTCCGGTGCCGGGGCGGCAGCAGCGCCGGATCGCCGATCAGACAGCGGACGTTCAGATCCTCGGTGACGGCGTCGGTGCGGCGCTCACCGGGACGGGGCCCCAGCGGCAGATACACGGCGCCGATCCTGGCCAGCGCGACGGCCGTCACCACGAGGGCGGCCGACCGGTCCAGGCAGACGCCGACCAGGTCCCCGGGCCCCACCCGGTCGCGCAGCGCCCGCGCGGTCTCCGCCGCGGCGGCGTCGATCTGCCCGTACGTCCAGCGGTGCTCCCCGTCGACCACCGCGGGAGCCTCCGGGGCGCGGTGGACCCACTCCTCGAAACGGGCGAGGACTCCGGTCACGCCCTCGGCGGCGGGACGGGCGCCCTGGGCGATGCTGAGCGTGCCGGGCTGCGGGGTGTGCTGTCCGGCGGTCGCCGGAGCCGCCGTCGGGGCGGTCATCTGCTGGGTCATCAGGACTCCGTCACGGTGGTCGAGGCGGCGGGAACGGGCGCGGCGGTGCCGACGGTGGCGAGCGCGGCGGCCTGGTCGGTCAGCACCGGGTTCTGGAACAGCAGCCGCAGCGGCGGACGCTTCCCCAGCCGCGGTTCCAGCCAGGAGGCCAGCTGCGCGGCGAGCAGCGAGTGACCACCGGCCCGGAAGAAGTCCGAGGACAGCTCGAAGCGGTCGTGGCCCAGGGCCTCCCGCCAGCCCTCGACGAGCAGCGCCGTCATCGGATCGGCCGGCTCCTCCGGTATCCCGGCGCCGGGCTCCTCGGCGGGCGCGGCCGGCTCCAGCGCGGCGGCGCTGCGGGTCAGGGCGGTCCGGTCCGGCTTGCCGCCGGCCAGCCGCGGCATGACGTCGAGCCGGGCCCAGCGCCCCGGTACGAGGGCGCTCGGCAGCCGTCGGCTCAGCTCCGTGTGCAGCGCCTGCTCGTCCCACGGCCCGTCCTCGTCCGCGCTCTCCAGGAAGCCGACCAGCCGGGGCCCGCCGGGGGCCTCACGGTCCAGGACGACGGCGCAGGACCGGCCGCCGAGCGCGGCCGAGGCGGCCGCCTCGACCTCTTCCAGCTCGATCCGGTAACCCCGCAGCTTGATCTGGTGGTCCAGGCGTCCCAGGAAGTACAGCAGCCCGTCGCGGCCGCGGTAGCCGCGGTCGCCGGTGAGGTAGACCCGCTCACCGCCGAGCGCCTCGATACGGCGGAAGCGCGCTGCGGTGACCTCCGGGTTGCCGACGTAGCCCTCGGCCAACCCCGCCCCGGCGATGGCCAGTTCGCCGACCGCGCCGTCCGGCAGCGGCCGGTGGTGGGCGTCCAGGACATACACCCGTTCGCCGGGCAGCTCGGTGCCGAGCGGAATCTCCGCCCCGTCGACGAGACCGTCCCGGGTGATCTCGTGGACGGTGGAGCTGATGGCGGCCTCGGTGACGCCGTAGACGTTGAGCACGGTGCTGTCGGTGTCGGCCAGGAACGCGCGCAGCGCGTCCGCCGGGAGCCGTTCACCGCCGAGGACCAGCAGCCGCGGGGCCCAGTGGCCGTCGCGGAGTGCGGGGCGCATCTCCTGACGGGTGGCCAGGAAGTAGCTGGTGGGCAGGTTGGCCACGGTGACCCGGGCGGCGGCCAGCAGTTCGGCCAGCTCGGTGCCGGTCGGGACCTCCCGCTCGGGGGCGACCAGGCACGCCCCGGCGTACAGCGACGGCAGCACCTCTTCGAGGGACACGTCGAACGACGGCTGGGCGAACAGCAGCACCCGGTCACCCGGGCGCAGGCCGAACCGCTCGGCCGCTCCGGTCAGATGGTTCTCCAGCGCCGCGCGGCCGACGGCGACCGGCTTGGGGATGCCCGTCGAGCCGGAGGTGTGGATGAGGTACGCGGCATCGGGCACGGTACCGGCGTCCCGGGCCGGCGGCAGGACCGCGGCGTCGACGGTGGCCGAGGGCAGGCCGTCGGGAACGGGCACCGGGGCGTCCGCCGAGGTCAGCACCAGCGCCGGACTCAGCCGCTCCAGCAGCAGCGTCAGGCGGGCCGGCGGGTCGGACGGTGAGAGCGGGCAGTACACCGCGCGGGTCCGCAGACAGGCCAGCAGCGTCACGACCGAGTCGGCACCACGGGGCAGCACCGCGGCCACCGGCTGACCGGCCGTCACCCCCGCCGCCCGCATCCGCTCGGCGAGCGAGGCGACCCGGTCGGCCAGGTCCCCGTAGGTGATCCTGCGGGCGCCGACGAGCAGCGCGGGCAGCGAGGGGTCGTGGGCGGTGGCGGGGTCGAGCGGGTCGTGCCGCGGCGCCTGCGGAGCGGCGGCCGGCAGGGCCGGCGGCACCGGCGGCGGCGCCAGGTCGGCGAGCGCGGTGCCCGGCGCGTCGAGATACCCCCGCAGCAGGTCGAGGAATCGCCCGGCCAGCAGCTTCGCCACGTCCTCACCGAACATGTCGGCGTCGTAGTCCCAGACCAGCGTCATTCCCGCGGCGCCGTGCCGGAGGCCGACCCCGCGCCGGTCGTCCGGCAGCAGCACCACGTCCAGGTCGAAGCGGGTGGTGCCGGTGTTGAAGCCCTCGAACAGGGTGATGTCCAGACCGGGGACGTCGATCTCGGGCAGCTCCGCGTCGTGGGCGCTGAACATGACGCCGAACAGCGGGTTGTCGGCGCCGGAGGTGTGCAGCCCGAGCGCGCGGGTCAGCTCCTGGATCGGCACCTCCTGGTGCGGCAGGGCGCGGATGAGGGTGTCGGTCACCTCGTCCATGGACTCCTCGGCCGGGGCGGCCGGGTCCAGCCGGAGCGCGAGCGGGATGGTGTTGACGAACATGCCCACGGCGTCCTCGAAACCGCGGGGGCGGTTGCCGACCGCGGTGCCGATCACCATCTGGGCGCGCCCGCTGTGCCGGCGCAGCAGCTCGGCGAAGAGCCCGAGGAGCGTGGCGAACGGCGTCAGACCGCGTTCCCTGGCGTGGGCGCGGAGGCGCTCCGCCAGATCCGCGCCGATCGACTGGCGCAACTGGCCGCCGTGGTGCCGGCGCCGGGCACCGGGCCGGGCCAGACCGGGCAGCGGCATGTCGTAGGACATCTCCCGCAGCGCGCCGGCCCAGAACTCCAGACCGTCCCGCCGCTCCGCGCTCGCCTCGTCCTGGGACCGGGCACGAATGTGGTCGGCGTACGAGGACGCGGCCGGCAGCTCCACCGGCTCGCCCAGGACGCGGCCCCGGTAGACGGTGAACACGTCCCGCAGCAGGATCGCGAACGAGTGGCCGTCGTGGATCAGATGGTGCTCGACGTGGATGAGCCGGTGCCGGTCGTCCGCCAGCCGGACCAGCGTCCAGCGCAGCAGCGGCGCCTCGTAGGTGTCCAGCGGCGTCTCCGCCTCGGTGCGCAGCAGCTCCTGGAACGCGCTCTCCGGGTCCGCCGCCCCGCTCAGGTCCACGGTGCGCAGCCGCGGCGCACAGGCGTCGGCGACCCGCTGTCCCGGCATCGCCCCGGCGACGGCGACGAGTTCCAGCCGCAGTCCGGCGTGCCGGTCGAGGGTGGCGGCGAGCCCGTCGCGCAGCGCGTCGGTGTCGAGCGTGCCCCACAGGTCGAGGGCGGCGGTGAAGTTGTAGGCGCGGCTGCCCGGTTGCACCTGCTCGTGCAGCCAGACGATCTCCTGCGAGGAGGAGAGCGGAAGCATGGGCGATCCCTGAGGTCGTCGGGGTGGATGTGCTCCGGCCGGGCATGGTCGGGCCCGGCCGGTGGGCGCGCAGACGGCGCCGCGGATCGCGCGGCGGGTCTGGCGGTGTCGGTGGTGGGTGCGGGGGCGGGCCCCCGTGGCATGGGTCAGCCGGCCGTCGGCGCGGGGGTCCGCACCGCGTCGGCGAGGGCGGTGAAGGCGCTCTCGGCGATGCCGTCGGGGAGGACCGCGCGGTCCCACACCATGCGCAGCCGCAGCTCGGGCCCCTGGGTGACGGACACCGCGAAGGGGCCGCGGACCGCCCGGCCGTCGACATGGATCTCCCGGCCGTTCACCCCGCCCAGGCGCAGCGGCGGCTGACGGCGGGCGTCGTCGACGGTCAGCATGCCGTCGAGCCCGCCGCGCCAGCCGGAGCCGGCCGCACGGGCGGCGTGCACCACGGCGTCGAACGGCGTGCCCGCGTGGTCCAGGTCGTCCCACCAGGCCGCGGCCGTCGCGGACGCGGTGGGCCGGTCACCGGTGTCGGCCGGGAAGACCACGGTGTTGAGGAAGCAGCCGAGCACGGGAGCGGCACCGGCCGGGCGGCCGCCCCACGGGTAGCCGAGCGGCACCACATGGCCCGCTCCGTACAGCACCGCGGCGGCCGCCCGGCAGGCGTTCAGCAGCTCGGGGAAGGGCACTCCGTCGGGAGCCACGGGCAGCCGCAGCGTGGCCGAGCCGCTCGGCGGCGCACCGGGGGAGAGCGGCTCCGGACGGGCCGCGGGGGCCCGTTCGCCCACCGTGCGCAGCCGTGCGCCCCAGTACGCCATGGCCTCCGGCGCGCCCGCGCGCTCCTCCGCGTCGAGCTGCCGCAGCACCGCGTCCCGGTAGGCGTCCAGCTCGGCGGCGACCTCGGCGGGCGAGGGGCCGTCGGCGCCGGTTCCCTCCTCGTAGGCGTCGCCGAGTTCCGCGACGAGCCGGGCCAGCGACTGGCCGTCACAGGCACTGTGGTCCAGGACGACGGCGAGCACCTCCTCCGTCCCCTCCGGACCGTCCGGCACCAGGAACAGCCGCAGCGGCGCCCCCTCCGGCGTCCACCGGGTCAGGGCACGGCGCAGCACGGCCGCCGCGTCCTCACCGGGCGCGCACACCTCCCGCACCACCGGGACCTGCGGCTGCTCCAGACGGAGCGCCGGGGTGCCGCGCAGCACGGTGGGCCGGGCCCGCAGCACCGGGTGCCGGGCGGCGAGCTGGTTCGCGGCGGCCGCGAGGCGTACGGGGTCCACCGTGCCGCGCGGGAAGGCGAAGAACATCGGCACGAGATCCGGCCGCCCGGCCGGGTCCATGGCACGCACCAGGGCGAAGCGACGCTGGGCGCCCGTGACGGGCAGCAGAACCGGGGTGCCGGCACCGGCGTCGAGCTGCCGGAAGCGGGCCAGGTACTGGCTCGTGATGCTGAGCACGTGATCCTCTTTGTCGGGACTGACGCGCATCACCGGAGGGGATGCGGGTGGGAAAGCCGTGCAGGGGGGAGCAGAGGGAGGAGGGGGGAGGAGGGGCGGCGCCGGACGCGGCGGCCGGCCGTCAGCCGAGGGGCGCGGGCTCGGCCCGGTCCGTGGCTGCCGGGTCCTCGGGCGCCTCGGCGGCCGGCAGCTCGCGCATCCGGCGCAGCGGGGAGAGCAGCAGCGGCAGCGGCACGACCAGGAATCCGGCCGCACACCACGCCAGCGCCGTACGGGCGCCGAACGCGTCGGCCAGCGCACCGCCGGCCAGCGCACCGAGCGGCAGGGTGCCCCACATCAGGAAGCGCAGGGTGGCGTTCATCCGGCCGAGCAGCCGGGGCGGGCAGAGCGCCTGACGGAAGCTCACCTGCGCGACGTTGTAGACGACGGCACCGAAGAAGACCACGCCGGAGCCGAGGGCGAACAGCGCGGCACCCGCGCCGCGCCCGGAGAGCGGCCACAGCAGCGCGAACGGGCCGGTGACCAGCGCGGACAGCCAGATGATCCGGGCCTGCCCGAGCCGGGCGGCGAGTCGGCCGGCGCACAGGGCGCCGGCGAGCCCGCCCACGGCCGAGGCGGCCAGCACGAGGCCCACCACTCCCGGCGCCAGTCCGAGCACCCGGACCAGGAAGACGGTCTGGGTGGCCATCAGCGTCGCGGTGAAGAAGTTCGCCAGTCCGGTCGTCACCGCGATCACCCGCAGCAGACGGTGCCCGAACACGAACCGCAGGCCCTCACCGATGTCCTGGCGCAGCGACGCACCCGGCACGGGCTCGGGGCGGCTCTCGGACTGCCTGATGCCCCGCAGGAACAGCGCCGAGAGCGCGTATCCGACGGCGTCGGCGACGATGGCCAGGGAGGCGCCGAGCAGCTGGACGAGACCGCCGCCGAGCCCGGGACCGGCCACCTGCGCCGTGGAGCGGATGGTCTCCAGCGCCCCGTTGCCCGCGACCAGCTGATCCTTGGGCAGCAGGTGCGGCACGAAGCTCTGGTGTGCCACGTCGAAGAAGACCGTCGCCACTCCGGTGACCAGGGCGACGAGGTAGAGCTGTGCCATCGTCAGCGCTCCGGCGACGGCGGCCAGGGGGATGCTCGCCATCGCCAGGGCCCGTACGACATCGGCCCGGATCATCAGCGGCAGCTTGCGCATCCGGTCGACCCAGGCCCCGGCGGGCAGTCCGACCAGCAGGAACGCGGCGGTCTCCGCGGCCGTGAGCAACCCCACCTGGAAGGCGGGGGCGTTGAGCTCCAGCACCGCGACGAGGGGCAGGGCGACCAGGGTGACCTGGGAGCCGAGCTGCGCGGTCGCGGCACCGGCGAGCAGGAGACGGAAGTCGCGCAGGCGCAGCGGGCCGCTGGCCGCGGGTCGGGGTATGGCGGGCATGCGACTGACCATCGCGGACCGACCGGTCAGGGTCAAAACCAGATGCACACTTTCGGTCGGCTTTCTTCACCATTTCCCCCTCAAGACAGAAAATTCTCCGCCAGATCCGGGCAACTGCCGGATGACTGCCACCTGACGCCTTGCCTGGTGGGAGGGGTGGGCCAGGGGGTAAGCCGGTGGAGAACGGGTGATCACGTGCAGAGTGTCACGTGACGGACTCCGACCGAAAACAGCCGTCGATGTCCGCTTATTGACCGAAGCGCTGAGTTCATCCGCTATGCCATCCGGGAGGGAGTCCGCTTCCGGTGCCCTCGGTGGACAGCTCCCGTGGGCGGTTTCCGGGTTCCTGGCCCACGACAGACGGGCGCCCCCGCCGTAGTGGCGGGGGCGCCCGTGTGCGTGCAAAACCCGTCAGCCGGGCCGGAGTTCGGTGTCGACGGCGCCGCGGAGCAGTTCGTGGGCCCGCTCAAGCGTGGTGGTGCCGCTCAGCCAGCGTTCGCTCAGGCCCTCGACCAGCGCGGTGAGCCGCTCGGCCGCCGCGTACGGGTCGGTCCCGGCCGCGCCCGGAACGGCCTCCTGGGCCTGCCGCAGAAGGCCGGCGAGATCCTCCACCCACTCCCGGGTCGCGTCGGCCAGCAGCTCCCGCAGGTCCGGGTCGAAGACGGCGCTGGCGCGCAACTCGCCCCAGGCCGCACTGTTCTCCTTGACCTGGGGGGAGTCCTGGATCTCCAGCAGCAGCATCTCGGTGAGCTGGACCCGGGGATCGTCGGAGGTATCCAGTGCGGCGTCGGTGTAGCGGACCGCGCGCCGGCTGATGAACTCCAGCGTGCGGCGCAGCAGTCCGGCGCGGTCCTTGAAGTGGTAGTAGATCAGCGCGGTCGAGACGGCGGCCTCCGCGGAAACCTCCTCGACACGCAGCCCGCGGACGCCCCGCCGGGCGATCAGCCGGGCGGCGGCTTCGAGGATCTGGGTGGGCCTGTCCGGCATCGCGTGCTCCCGCTGTCCGAGGAAATCGAGGTGGCTCGACTCCGATCATGCCCTACCATCGTCCTGACCAAATTTTCAGTCAGGGAGCTGATCATGGATATATCCCGACGTCAGACACTGCGGACGGCCGCCGTCGCCGCCCTCGGGGGAGCCCTGAGCGCCTGCGGCACCCCGGACGGCGCCCGGGCGTCACAGGGAGCCGGCGCCGTCCCCGCGGCGGACCGGCCCGCCGGTGGATGGCGGCTGCCCGACGAGGCACATCCGCACGAGGCGACCTACCTGTCCTGGCCCAGCCGGCGGATCTGGGGGCCGGACACCGCCGGAGTACGGGCCGACATCGCCCGGCTCGCCCGGACCATCGCGGAGTTCGAGCCGGTCCTGCTGCTGGCCGGGGAACGGGACGCGAAGGCGGCGCAGCGGGCGTGCGGTTCCGGGGTGGAGGTCGTGCCGATCCCGGTGGACGACCTGTGGATGCGGGACACCGGACCGGTCTTCGTGCTCGGCCCCGACGGCGTCGCCGGAGTGGACCTCAACTTCAACGGCTGGGGCGGCAAACAGGAACACGGCCGCGACCGCCTGGTCGCCCGCTCGATCCTGTCCGACGCACATCTCCCCAGGATCAAGGCCCCGTTCGTCAGCGAGGGCGGTGCGGTGGAGGGCGACGGCCGGGGAACGCTGATGGTCGCCGAGAGCTCCCTGGTCAACGACAACCGCAACCCCGGCAGCTCCCGTGAGGACCTGGAGCGGGCGCTCCAGGACACCTTCGGCGCCACGAAGGTGATCTGGGTCAAGGGCGTCAAGGGCAAGGACATCACGGACTATCACATCGACGCGCTGGCACGGTTCTCCGCACCCGGCGTCGTGGTCCTCAGCACTCCTGCCGCGCACGCGCCCCGCACCCCCTTCACCGCCGCCTACGAGCAGGCGCGTGAGGTCCTGGAGCGGGCCGTCGACGCCCGCGGGAAGCGGCTGGAGGTCGTCGACCTGCCCGAGCCGGCCGACATCGGACGGCGCGGGAAGGGCTTCCTGGCCTGCTACGTCAACTACTACGTGGCCAACGGCGCGGTCATCATGCCGCGCTTCGGCGACCGGAAGGCCGACAGCAGGGCGGCGGCCATCCTGCGGGAGCAGTATCCGGGGCGGAAGATCGTGCCCGTGCCGGTCGACAACATCGGCGAGGGCGGGGGCGGAATCCACTGCTCCACCCAGCAACTCCCCAAGGCCGCCCGGCCGCACGCCACCGGCTGACCGGGCGGGCCGTCCGCCGGTGGCACACCGTCACGGACGGCCCTCCTCGGTCCGCCAGCCCCACGCGGTGAGCATCCCGGGGGAGAGACCGGGGCACTCGTCCGACGCCAGCGCCCGCCGGGCCCGTTCGATCCGTGCCTCGTCCACCTGCCCCGTCGCCAGCATGGCGCCCCGGGCCCGGTCCCAGGTCTCGGCCCAGAAGCGGCTGAGCGGACCGTCCGGCACCAACGGGGGAACATGGATCTCGGCGGCCACCCGGTGCAGGCCCTCCTCCCGCAGCAGATACGGGTAGTCCGGCACCCAGGAGATGTCCGTGCCGATGGACTCCCGCAGGCCCTGCCACATCGCCCGCATGACCGTGGTGTACGGGGTGGCGGGCGCCCCGGCGGTCGTCAGGTCCACGGCGTCGCTGAGCACCAGCACCCCGCCGGGCGCCACCAGCGAGGCCAGCTTCGCGATCATGCGGCGCCACGCACGCAGATGCATCAGCACGAACCGCGCGTGCACCAGCTGGAACCGGCCGGGATCGAAGTCCGGCGCGGTGATGTCGGCGGTCAGCGTCGACAGCCCGGGTGTCCGGGCGGCGTCCAGGCACCGGGTGTCACGGTCGACCGCGAGGACCGACGTGACACCGGCCGACTCCAGCAGCCGGCGCGCGAGGGTGCCGGTGCCCGCGCCCACGTCCAGGCAGTGCCACCCGGGCCCGGCACCCAGCGCGGACAGCCGGGCCGCGCTCACCTCGTCATAGGCGAGCGCGCCCAGATCGATACGGCCGGCCTCGCCGGTCTCCTCCGGGCGGAACAGGCCTTCGCCGTAGCGCCCGGCTTCGGTATCCCGCACGCCCCCAGTATGACGGTGGTGCTCAGGGGTTTCCTGCTGTGGTGACCAGCTCCGTGGCCGGCTCCGCCGCGGGCGGCTTCCGGCGCCGGCCCGGCGTACGCCGCAGGACCAGTTGCAGGACCACCATCACGACACCGGTGGCCAGCGCGCTGTGCCACAGCAGCGCGTCCAGCCGGCCCGCCGAGAGATAGGCGCCCGCCGCCACGGCCGCCAGCGCGCACACCCCCCGGTCCACGATGCTCTCGACGGACAGCAGGGTGGCCCGCGGCGCCCCCGCCGGGATGGCGTCGTTGACCAGCTTGCGCTGGAGCGGATAGGCGAAACCGGTGACCGCGGCGAACAGGCACAGCAGGGCGATCACGGTCCACGGCCCGCCCAGCGTGCTGCCCGCCAGGGTGCCCGCCATCGCCAGACTGAGCAGCGACACCCAGGCCACCGGCGACAGCCGCGACCCGAGCCACTGCGGACGGGCCGACGCCACCGCCTCCGCGACGGTCATCGCGGCCAGCACCCCGCCGTGCGAGCCCTCCGGGATGCCGTGGTCCAGCAGCACCGGCTGGAAGAGGTTGACCTGGCAGATGCGGGACAGCGTGAACACCGCGACGCCCTGCACCATGAGCAGCGCGAGCCAGGGCGTGGCCCACACCCAGCGCAGCGCCGAGAGGGCGTCGCGCAGGAACACCGGCCCGCCGCGCGACCCCTTCCCGGCGCCGGGGCCGCTGTTCCGGGCCGCGGCCTGCCGCGGCAGCACCACGGCACAGACCAGCGAGCCTGCCGCGCTCGCCGCGCTCAGCACATATGGCGTGGCGTGCGCGAGGGCCATCAGCGGACCGACCAGCGGCCAGCACAGCACCTTCGCGGCCAGCCCCAGCGCCCGCGCCTGCCCCTCGGCCTTGAGGTAGTGCTCGCCCGCGCCCTCGGCCTCCAGGCCGTCGTAGAGATAGGCGCTGGCGGCGCCGGAGGTCAGCGAGCGGCCGGCGGCGATGGCCAGGAAGTGCACCAGGAAACCGGTGTAGCTGGGCGCGACGACCGGTGCCAGGTTCGCCGCGGTCATCACGACGGCACCGGCCCGCAGACAGTTGCGGGCACCGATCCGGTCGGCCACCATCCCGGTCGGGATCTCGAAGAGGCAGAACGCGACGTAGTAGATGCTCTGGATGCCGAAGATCTGCCCGTCGGAGAGCCCCGCCTCCCGCTGGTAGGCGTAGAAGACCGGCATCCACCACAGCAGGTTGAACAGCAGCTGGAAGCCGTTGTTCAGCCGGATGATCCGGCGGGCCCGCGGGGTCAGGGGCGCGCCCGCGGTCCGGAGCCGGCGGGCGCGCAACGGGCCGGTGATCCGGCGGATCACAGCGCGTAGGGGCGGATCTGGACCAGACGGAAGTCCCCCTGATCGGTCATCAGCCATTCGATGTCGAGCGGATGGTCCAGATCGTCCTCGCTGAAGTGGGACTGCAGCAGCCGCCCGGTCAGCGCCAGCCGGGCCAGCTTGTCCCGGGTGCCGACCGGCAGGTCCTGGCCGGACGAGCCGAGCGCGACCGTACGGCCGCCGCCCTCCACGGTGTTGTACAGGTACTGGAGCGGCAGCGTCGTGCCGTCGACGACCGTCTCGGGCGAGCCGGGGGAGCAGTTGAGGTAGACGTTGCGGAAGTCCTCGCGCCGGGTCGGGTTGCAGGTCACCAGGACACCGCCGAGGTCGGCGGGCACGTACTCCTGGATGATCACGCCCATGTAGGTGTCGTCGAGGGAGATGCCCGCCTGGTGCCGCAGCCGGACACTGCGCGGCGACAGCAGCGAGGCCCACACCTGGCGCACCGCGTCGAGGAGTTCGTCCGCGCCGTGGACCGTGGTGATCGAGTCGTAGACCCCGGCCGCGGAGAACCCGGGCAGGTCCTCGGCGTTGGAGGAGGAGCGCACCACGAGCCGGTTGCGGGTGTCCGGGCCGCCGGGCAGCGCCGAGGTGATCTGGCGGGAGACGTCCTCGGGCATCGGGGTGTTGCGGATCAGCTGCTGAAGATGCAGACAGACCGCGTCCAGCGCGTCGACGGCGTCGAGTTCGAGCGCCATCTTGAGCTTGCCGAGGCCCTGTTGCACGGCCGGCGAGGACGTCAGAAAGCGGTGCTGCAGGGCGAACGGAAGGGCGATCCCGCTGGGCGCCGCGATCACCCCGGCCACGAAGTCGGCGGCCAGGGACCGCAGTTCGGCGCCCGTCGCGTCCTTGGTGCCGAGCCGGGCCGCGAGGTGGCCGAAGAGGTCGGCACGGGGCGGGCGCGGCTGCCCGTAGAAGGCGGTGAGGTCGGCGGTGCGGCTGTCCAGGACGTGATGGAGCTCGCCGAGGTTGGCGGCCTTGGTCCCGTACCGGTCCCGGTCGGAGCGGCGCAGCCGGTGCAGCCACAGCGCGGGCACGTCCTCCAGCAGCGGCGGCTCCATCCGGATGCGCTGCTGGTGCCAGGCCGGGGCGTCCAGCGCCGGGGCATGGGGCAGCGGCACCAGCGTGATCTCGTCGTCCTGGACCCGGTAGCGGACCCAGGCGCCGTCGAGGACGTCCGCGTCGACCATGCGCTCCAGATCGCGGACGATCGCGTTGGGGATGCCCCACCCGGAGGCCAGCACATTGGTGTGCGAGAGCGGGGTGCCCGGCGAGGTGTTGAGGAAGCCGGCCACCCGCGGCACGTCGTCCGGCAGACACGGCATGGCCACGATGTCGGACCAGCCGAGCCCGTCGGCCGCCGCCGCGTACTCCTCCAGGGTCCGGAAGTAGCGGAGCCGGCCGACGGCCTCCCCCGGGTTGAGCGGGGTGCGGGTGCGGTTGCCGAAGAGCTGATGGCCGAGGATGCGCGGCACCCGTACGTCGCTGATCGCGGCGAGTTCGTGCTCCTGCCCGTGGTTCGCGGGCTTCAGCAGCAGCGGCAGGCGGCCGTCGACCCGGTGCCGGACGAAGGTGTAGAACTCCTCCAGCAGCGGCCCGTGCATGGTGTCGGCCTCGGTGGTCTCCATCACGAGGAACGGCCGCTCCCGGCCCTCGGCGTCCTCATCGGTGTGCAGGGAGAGCACACCCAGCAGGAAGCGGCGCTCCGGGTCCATGTAGACCGAGGAGTTGAAGGCGTCCAGGCCGGAGTCCAGCTCCTCCAGATCCATCCCCAGGACGCGGGTGGCGATGTAGTTGACGTGGAACGGGTGGACGGCGGTGTCGAGCAGGTGCCAGGTGTCCTCGGCCCGGTCCACCACGACCTTGAGGTACGGGTGACCGGCCAGGACCCCGGAGAGGGTGCGGAAGAGCGGCAGGGAGAGGTTCTCCCCGATCACGGTGCGGTCGACGACGGGCCCCGGGGCACCGGAGGGCAGAACGGCGGTGGTGGTCATGAGCGCACCTCCGTGGTGCCGGCCGTGGGAAGGACACCGGGCAGCGCGTCCACCAGCGTGCGGAAGTCGCGGATCACGGTCTCCGGGTCGACGGCGGACAGCAGGCACAGCGCCGCCATGGTGTTGGCGCCCGCGGCCGGGTCGTACACCGGTACCGGCGTCCCGTCCGGGAGGGAGTTCTCGGCGACCACGGACAGATGGCTGCCGGCGCTGAGCGGCACCGCGTTCCGCACCGTCGGGAAGTCCCAGAGCCGCTGGTCCGGCCAGGCCTCACCGGCACCGTCGACGGCCAGCACGACCAGCGAACCGGCCGCGCCGTGCGCCTCCTGCGGGGTGCGCACCGCGTCGGGCCAGGTGACCTGACGCCCCAGCAGATGGTCGGTGAGCATGCCGATCAGGTCCAGCCCGAAGACCTCCTCGATCTGAGGGACGGTCATCGCCCCGCCGAACCGGGCGGCGGTCTCGATCACCCACATCTGCCCGTCGGCACCCAGCTTGATCTCGGTGTGGGTACCGCAGTTCTGCAGCCCCAGCGCATCGACGGCCTCGCGTGCCAGGGCCACGATGCGCCGCTCGGCCTCGGGCGGCAGCGCCGCCGGGGTGATGCCCGCGCGTTCGGTGAACGGCTCCACCGTCGGCATCCGCCCGCTGAGACAGACCGGACGGAAGCCGCCGTTCACGACGACGCCCTCGACGCTGACGTAGTCGCCCCAGCCCTCCTGGGCGAACCAGTCCGTGGCGGTGCCCGGCACGATCTCCTCGACGAGGAAGTCCGCCCCGGCGTCGGCCACATGCAGCTCGGCGTACCCCAGCTGCGCGGACTCGGCCATGACCTCCCGCGCCCGTTCCCAGGCCGCCGGCACGTCCTCGGCGGAGCGCAGGGTGCGGTGCGCGGTGGAGCCGGCGCTCCAGGCGGCCTTCAGCAGCAGGGGGAAGCGGAGCGCGGCGGCCGCGTCGTGCAGATCCCGCTCGGTGGCGACCGGGCGGAACCGGGGCTGGGATATGCCCTGTTCCTGCCAGGTGCGGCGCATCATCCGTTTGTCGCGGGCCAGGGCGCAGTTGCCGCCCGCCCCGGCGAGACCGAGCTTCTCGCAGGCCTCCGCGACCGCGACGACCGCGTACTCGGAGAAGGTGACGACCGCGTCCGCGCCCACCGCCTGGGCCCGGGAGACGATCAGGGACACCAGGTCGCGGCGTTCGGACTCGGCGGGACTCAGCACCGAGTCGCACAGCCGGTCCACGGACGTGGCCACGGTGGGAGGGAGCGCGCTGAGCGCCAGCAGGTGCACTGCCGACCGTGCGGCGACCCGTGACAGGGCGTACCCCAAGGGCGGACCACCCTTGGCATACACGAACAGCACCTTGCTCACTGGAAACCGACTCCTTTTCAGATGGGAACCCTCGGAACTGCTGACAACGCCCGGTCCCCCGGGATGCGAACGCCGTCCCTCAAGCGAAGCAGCCGTGCGGCCCACCGTTCCCCTCATCGGGCCGCATCCGCTCAGGCAAATGCCAGAGTTGTGGATACCGTCATTCCGCCGTGAAGGTTCTGTGATGCCGTATGGCGAATCTGCGCCAGGGTGCACGGATGTCGCCAGATCGGCCGAGAACCGGGCATGCCGGCCGCCCCCGGGGGATACGCATGGCGAGGGCGCGCCGTCCGAAACCCGTTGAACTCCTCACCACTAAGGGGCCCGTCGTGGACGAGACCAGTCTGAAGTCGCTGCTCGAACACCTTCCGGTGTCTTGGTGGGAGGCCGACCGCGAGCTACGCGTGATCGACAGCGGCGGTGGTGCCTTCGACGACACCGTGACGGCCCAGCGGTTCCTCGACACCGTGCGCCAGGAACTCGGCGGACCGGCCGAGGCACCCGAAACCAGCCATTGGCAGGCGCAGTTCGACGGTCGTGTCTTCGATGTGAACTGGCCCCTCGGCGTCCCCCGGCAGGGCCGCTCCCGTGGACTGGCGGTGGAGGTCGGCCCCCGTACGGCCGTACCCCGCCGCTACGACGCCTTCGCCGACCTCGCACCCGCCGCGGCGTTCATCCGGGACGCGGCCGGGCGTTACCTCTGGGCGAATCACGCCTACGCCCATCTGTACGGCACCACACCGGAGCACATCATCGGCAAGGACGTCACCGACATCGACGGCCCGGCCGACGCGGCGCGGGTGCTGGTCCTGGACCGGGAGGTGCTCGACCGCGGCAAACCGGTCCGGCACACCCTCACCTACCACCGCCTCGACGGCACCGGCGGGCAGGCGGTCGGCCATCGCTTCCCCGTCCGGGAGGCCGGCCAGACCTGCGTGGCGGGCATCTACATCGACATCAGCGACTACACCCGCGCGCTGCGCCAGCGCCGGGAGGCCGAGGAGAGCCTGCACGCGCTGCGCGACCACAGCGGCCTGCCGTGCGCCCTGATCTCCGCGGGCGGACGCATCCAGCAGGCCAGCGCCGCGGCCGCCGAACTCCTGCAGACCCGGCTCTCCGACCTCGTCGGCCGCCGCGCCCACACCGTGCTCGGCCCGGCCCCGGAATTACCGGGACTGCACCGCAGCTGGCTCGATCTGATAGCCCGCCGCAGCCGGCGCATCCAGACCACCGTCGTGCTCATGGACGCCCGCGGCCGGCAGCGCCGCGCCCGGCTGCACCTGACGACGGTGGGCCGGAGCGCGGACCGCGCCACCAGCGTCTGGGCTGTCGTCACTCACCAGAGCCTCGCCCACGAGCCCCATCCACCGCTGACGGCGACCCAGGTCCGCATCCTGTCCCTGCTGGCCGCCGGGCGCAGCAACGCGGAGATCGCCACCTCCCTGCACCTCTCCCGGCAGACCGTCGACTACCACCTCAGCCGTCTGCGCGACCTCCTCGACGCCCCGACCCGCCCCGCCCTGGTCGCGCGCGCCTACGTGCTGGGCATCCTCGCCCCCCAGGCCTGGCCGCCGCGCTCGGCCACCGCCTGCCATCCGCACAGCGTCACCTGACGGGCCGCCGCGGACCTGCTCCGGCTGTGGGCCACCCGGCTGATTGTGGCCGCCGGGGGTTTGCTCACCGCGGGTTGAACGCCGGTGCGGGCCGACCGCGGCAGCACGATACGTCTGGCATCAGAAGGATGAAGAGGCGAGGAGCGTCGTGAGAAGATTCATGCAGGCGGGAACGGTCATCGGGACGTGCGGGCTGGTGCTCCTCGGCGGCGGTACCGCCCAGGCGGTGACCATCCCGGACTCTCTGCTCTCCACGGTGGCGAACGCCGACGTGGGCACCGTGACCGGCATGGTCAACGGGGTGGTCTGCAACAACCGGCTGGGCCAAGTCCACTACAGGTCACCGGTGTTGGCATCGCCCCACGCCTGTGTGAACGGGCCGGTGAACAGCGGCAACAGCCTGCACAGCGGAAACTTCATCAACCACGGAAACCCGAACAACAGCGGGAACCTGTCCAACACCAACGGCACCACCAACGGCGCCAACGCGGTCACCGGTGCGTCGACGGGCAGCGGCAACAACATCCAGCGCGTCCTCGGACTCGGCGGCCTCTTCCGCCACTGATCCGCACCGCGCCGCGGCCACGGCCCGCTCCGGCCCCGGAACGCCCGGGACCGGAGCGGGCCGCCGCACACACCGTCCGACGCACACACCGTCTCAGTCGCGGTGGTGGTGGATGTGCTGCTCGTTGTTGCCGGACTTCGTCGCCGTGCCGGTCGTGCCACCGGTGTCGTCGTTGGTGTTGGCGTTGGTGTTGGTCGGGCTGCCGCTGTTGCTGACGGTGCCGGAGACATGAACGTTCTGCGATCTCCTGGGGTTTCCGCTGAGCACCGGCCCGTTGATACAGAACCGGGCCCGGTGCGCGCAGCGGAACCGGGCGTCGAAGCGGGCGACGGTGTCGCTGTTGGAGACCCCGTCGCCGCCGGACGGCGCCGCCCACGCCACGGTGGGCGAGACCGTACCGGCGGCCAGGAGCAGACCGCAGGCTCCTGCCATCACGACATTGACGCGTGCCGATTTCTTCACAGTGTGCTCCCGCGCTCATGGTTGGTACCCGGGGATCTTGCTATCCCGGATGCCCGGCATCACCAAGCCTGAGCAACGGCCGGTCCCGCGTATTCACCCTGTCCGATTATGGGATTCACCGTGACGGCCCTGGCGCCGCGCCGCCATGACGGCCGTCCGCGGGAGCGGGTGCCCCTCTCAGCGTCCGGCGATCGCCTCGGCGACGGCGAGGATGCGGCGGGCGTCCTCGACATGCAGGTTCTCGATCATCCGGCCGTCTACGGTGACCACGCCGCGCCCCTCGCGGGTGGCCTCGTCGAACGCGTCAATGACCTTCCGCGCGTGGGCGACCTGGTCGGCGGACGGGGCGAAGGCCCGGTTGCACGGTTCGACCTGCGACGGGTGGATGAGCGTCTTCCCGTCGAACCCGAACTGCCGGCCCTGCACACACTCGGCCTCGAAGCCCTCGGCGTTCTTCACGTCGTTGTAGACGCCGTCCAGAATCACCTTGCCGGACTCCCGCGCCGCCAGCAGCGCCAGGGACAGCCCGGTCAACAGCGGGGCCCGGCCGGGCACATGCTCGGCGTGCAGCTCCTTCGCCAGGTCGTTGGTGCCCATCACCAGCACGGTGAGGCGCTCGCTGGCGGCGGCGACCGCACGGGCGTCCAGCATCGCGCGCGGGGTCTCGACCATGGCCCAGATGGCCGTACGGTCCGGGGCGCCGGCGGCCTCCAGCGCGCGCTCGACCTCCCGCACGGTGTCGGCGGAGTCCACCTTGGGGACCACCACCGCGTCCGGACCGGCCTCGGCGGCGGCCCGGAGGTCGTCGGCGTGCCAGGCGGTGCCCGGGCCGTTGACCCGGATCGTCACCTCCCGGTAGCCGTACTCCCCGGAGGCCGCGGCGGCCGCGACCCGCTTGCGGGCGTCGGCCTTCGCGTCGGGGGCGACAGCGTCCTCCAGGTCGAGGATCAGCGCGTCGGCGGGCAGGGACTTGGCCTTTTCCAGGGCGCGTTCGTTGGCACCGGGCATGTAGAGCACGGAGCGGCGCGGTCGCAGGATCGCGTCGGACACGGGTGTTACTCCTTCTCGGCCGCGGCGTAGGCGTCGCGCAGCTCGGGGTCGCGGGCGGCGAGGGCGTCGGCGAGTTCGGCGACCACCTGGCACTGCTTGTACGTGGCGTCGTCCTGCATCTTGCCGTCGATCATCACCGCACCGGTGCCGTCGCCCATCGCCTCGATGACCCGGCGGGCCCAGGCGACATCGGCGGGGGCGGGCGAGAAGACCTTCTTGGCGATGCCGATCTGCACCGGGTGCAGGCTCCAGGCACCGACACAGCCCAGCAGGAAGGCGTTGCGGAACTGGTCCTCGCAGGCGGTGGTGTCCTTGATGTCACCGAACGGCCCGTAGTACGGCAGGATGCCGTGCGCCGCGCAGGCGTCGACCATCCGCGCCAGGGTGTAGTGCCACAGGTCCTGCTGGAAGGTGGCCCGCGGGGCGGTGCCGTCCGCGCCGTGCGGGTCCTCCCGGACCAGGTATCCGGGGTGCCCGCCGCCGACCCGGGTGGTCTTCATCCGGCGGCTGGCAGCCAGGTCGGCGGGGCCGAGCGAGAGGCCCTGCATCCGGGGGCTGGCCCCGGCGATCTCCTCGACATTGGCGACACCGGTCGCGGTCTCCAGGATGGCGTGCACCAGGATCGGCCGCCGGACCTGCGCCTTCGCCTCCAGCTGGGCGAGCAGCCGGTCGACGTAGTGGATGTCCTCGGCGCCCTCGACCTTCGGCACCATGATCACGTCGAGCTTGTCGCCGATCTCGGTGACCAGCGTCAGCAGATCGTCCAGCGCCCACGGCGAGTCCAGGCTGTTGATCCGGGTCCACAGCTGGGTGTCCCCGAAGTCCGTGGACTTGGCGATCTTCACCAGGCCCGACCTGGCGGCCTCCTTGCGGTCGGCGGCGACCGCGTCCTCCAGGTTGCCCAGCAGCACGTCCACGGTGGGCGCGAGGGACGGCACCTTGGCGGCCATCTTCTCGTTGCCCGGGTCGAAGAAGTGGATCATGCGGGACGGCCGGAACGGTACCTCGC
Organism: Streptomyces sp. NPDC001219; assembly: GCF_053597915.1. Lineage (NCBI taxonomy): Bacteria > Bacillati > Actinomycetota > Actinomycetes > Kitasatosporales > Streptomycetaceae > Streptomyces > Streptomyces sp. NPDC001219. Next base: position 125,431 of record NZ_JBSFJF010000005.1, read on the forward strand.
GTACCGGTGTGGGCGCCCCGACTGCCAGCGGGCGGAAGAAGTCCTTCGGAGAACGCATGCAGTCTCCCTGGTCGGCTCGGAGGGGCGGGCGGCCGCCGGTGCCCGGCGGCGCCCTTGCGGGCCTCACTCTAGGCCCGACCAGGGCAACATTACTGACCAGTATGTGTGCCGTTGGTCACCGTCGGCGAAGAGGCGGACGCCGGACGCACGGGCCGTCAGCGGTGTTCCCGGACCGCCGGGTTCCCGCCCTCCGCGGCCCGTTCAGGACCCCACGCAGTCGACGAACTTCACCCGGTCGCCCGCGCCCTTGACGAAGTCCTCCGGGGCGTGGTTGCGCAGACGGCACATGTCGTAGCGCGCCCGGGGGCCGGCGCCGCCGCCGTCCTGCTCGTAGGAGTGCTGCCCGGACAGCTGGCAGGAGTCGTACCGCACGAGCGGGCCCTGTGACCCGATGCGGTAGCGATGGGGGCTGCTCTCCTCGGCGAAGGACTTGAAGGCGTGCGCGGTGTCGTCACAGTCGTTGAAGTGCACCGTGCCGCTGTCCCAGGCGCAGTCGATGACGACGGTGTCCGGGTCACGCACCTCGAAACGGATGTCCTCGGCGTGGAAGCGCTGCACCGAGTCGTGGTGCGGACCGCGCGGGAAGCGGAAGAAGGTGCTGGTGCGCCCGTACTCGCCGGCGTCCTCGGGGCGGCGGCCGGTGACGATGTAGGAGCCGCCGCGGCAGGTGATGGAACCGCCGTAGGGGAACTCCAGGAAGTTGCCCCAGGCGTACTCGACCTTCATGTCGTTGAACCAGTAGTTGAGGAACTGGTCCTGCTGGCGGTGGCTCAGCGACTTCTCCGACAGCCCGGAGTACAGGAACGCCTTGCGGTAGGCACCGCCCACCCGGCAGGCGTCCCAGCGCATCTCCGAGTTGGTGTTGCTGCCGTCGAGGGCCAGGCCGTAGGTCCACTCGCCGGTCCACTCGCACTCGGTGAAGCGGTAGTCCTGTGCCTGGCCGGTCGAGTAGGAGTAGAAGAACGAGGCGCCGGGGGTGGCCGCGACAAAGCCCAGCTGCTCGAACATCACGTTCGCCCAGCTGTCCTCGTTGCGGCACAGGTAGGCGTTCTCGCCGTCGGACGGCGCGAACAGCAGCTGCGTCATGCGCTTGCCGGCCCCGCGGAACCGTAAGCCGTTGGCCTTGAGCTTCCCTCCGGGGGCGTCGAGCAGGGCGTGGGGCTTGCGGATGAGGTAGGTGCCGGCGGGTATGTCGATCACCGTCCGGCCGATGTGGTCCCAGACCCGGCCCGCCGCGTAGGCGTAAGCACGGGCGAACGCCCGGCTGTCGTCGGTGCGTCCGTCGCCCTTGGCGCCGAAGTCCGCCACCACGTCGATGACGTCCTTGCCCTTGGGCTTGTGGCCGGTGACCACGGGCGTCAGGGCGCCGTCGGACGACTGCCGGGAGGCAGGGGACGCCGGCTCGCACCCGGTGAGGGCGGCCGCGAGCGCCGCCGCCGTACCCGCCAGAACCGTCCGGCGATCGGCGCCACCGGTTGACGGAGAGGTCCTGCCTGCCATGATGTTGCTCCTTCGGGGGTCCATTCATCAGGTGGGGGACATGAGCCAGTTCGGTTATGCGATCAGACAGCTGTCTGCGGCCCAGAAATCCGCGAAGGGAGTGTCCCTGTACTCGCGCTATGTGAACCGGCCGGCCGGCCGGGTGTTAGCCGCCGCGGGCTACGGTCTCAGACTGACACCCAATCAAGTCACCCTCATCAGCGGGGTTTTCACCTTCGCCGGTGTGGTCATGATTGCGGTGCTCCGCCCCTCGCCCGCCGCGGCGGCGGGCATTTTCGCGGCGTTGTTCCTCGGTTTCGCCCTGGACTCCGCCGACGGACAGCTCGCCCGGCTGACCGGAACCGGCAGTGCCGCGGGGGAGTGGCTGGACCATGTGGTCGACTGCGCGAAGATGCTCGCCCTCCACATGGCCGTACTCGTCTCGTTCTACCGCCACTTCGGCTTCTCCGACCCTCGGTATCTGTTCCTTCCCGTCGCCTTCCAGTTCGCCGCGGTGATGGTGTTCTTCGGCGGCATCCTCACCGAACAGCTCAAGCGCGCCGACCGGCTGCGGAACGGTACCGGCCCGGCGCCCGCGGCACCCGCCTCCACCCTGCGCTCCGTCGCCCTGCTTCCGGTCGACTACGGGGTGTTCTGCGCACTGTTCCTGCTGTTCGGCAGCCGTGACGCGTTCCTGGTGGCGTACTGCTGCCTGCTCGCCGCCCATCTCCTGTTCATGGTGGCGTTCCTGGTGAAGTGGTACCGGGAGCTGTCCGCCCCCGGCCGCTGACGGGCCGGGGACGGGCAGCTCTCACCAGGGCGGGCGACCCGGTCCGGGCACACCGGACCGGGTCATCCGGTCACGCGGAATTCGCGAGCCCGTCGAGCACCGTACGCAGCAGGGTGCTCGAGGTGTGCACGGTGTAGGGGAAATAGACCACCTCGACCCCGACCGTGGCGAAGTCCTTTTCGAGCTTGTCGCCCTTGGGTGTACCCCGCCAGTCGTCGCCCTTGAAAATGACGTCGAACCGCACCTGCTGCCAGGTCTCCAATTTGTCGGGCACCGTCTCGACGAACGCCGCGTCCACGAAACGGACGCTGCGTACGATCTCCAGCCGCTCGGTCAGCGGAATGACCGGTGCCTGCCCTTTCGCCTGCACCGCCATTTCGTCCGAGACGACACCGGCCACCAGATAGTCGCACTGGCTTTTGGCGTGCCGGAGAATGTTCAGGTGCCCGACATGGAACAGGTCATAGACCCCGGGCGCATAACCTACTCGGTGCGTCATTTACCCCCCACTCGGCGTTCGGTCAGTTCCTGGCGGTCACATAGACCGGGCCGTTGCGCCCGGACACGTTCGTGCCGTCGGTGACCTCGATCGAGTACCGGTGCTGCGTCCCGGGCTCCACGGTGTCCGTGTAGCTCATGTTGGGGCGGTTCCAGTAGCGCGAATCCTGGTTGACCGAGGTCAGGTACTCGCCGTCCCGGTAGATCTTGTAGGTCAGGACACCGTCGTCCCGGTCCCACGAGGCCTTCCAGTTCAGCGTGATCCTGCCCCGGGACCCGCTCGCACCGCTGAGCAGCGGCACCTGCGGCGCCCCGGTGTCCGGCGCCGCCGCGAACCGGGTCAGACCCTGCTGCGGCGCGTCGTTGACGGTGGTGAACTCGCCGCCCGCCCACAGGATGCCGTCCCCCACGGTCAGCGCCCGCGGGCCGATCTGCTCGCCGATCCCGTCGTTGGTGTCCGGGAACCACGGCAGGATCGTCTTGTCCGAGATCGACTGCGCCAGGAAGTGCTGACGGTTGCTGATGTCGGTGAACCCGCCGGGGGTGTTGGAGCAGTCGTGCGCGTGGGAGCCGCTGTAGAGGACGCCCTTGTACGGCAGCACCGCCTGGGTGGCGCCCAGGCAGGTGTCCTTCCAGAGCTGCCCGCCGTCCGACAGCCGGCCCGCGGCGCGGCCGTCGAAGACCCCGCCGCCGGTGCCCTCGGCGCCCAGATAGAAGTTGGTCCCGTCGTTGACGAGCGACTTGACCGCCGACCGCTGGGGAATCCAGCCGCTGAAGGAGTTGACGACCCGGCCGGTCGTCGCGTCCAGCCCGGCCAGCGCGTGCACGGTCAGCCAGCTGCCGTTCACCGAGGTGAACCGGCCACCGATGATGACCTTGTTGAGCTGGGGAGCGACCGTGATGGCGTTGACCGCCGGTGTCGGGTCGTTGCCGACCGAGGAACCACGGATCGTCGCCTTGAACGGGAGCAGCTCGCCGTCGGGCCGCAGTGCGGCGATCCGCTCGCGGGTCTGCCCCTGGACGGTGTCGAAGCCGCCGCCGACGTAGACCGTGTCGGCGGTGACGTCCAGGGCCCGGACGGTCGAGCTGACCGTCGGCTGCCAGTCCGCGCCGATGGTGCAGTCGGAGGTGTTGAGGGCGGCCGTGTTGGACCGGCCCACCGGGCCGGCCTTCCCGAACGAGCCGCCGATGTAGATCTTCGAGCCGTCGGGCGAGGCCTTCATGGCACGGATGGTGCCCGTGCCGCCGGTGAACGCCGGGGCGCACGACAGCGGTTCGCCGGTCTTGGCGTCGAAGGCAGCGAAGTTCTTGCGGGCGAGCTCTCCGGATGAGCCGGGGGCTGCGCCCGGCGGCCGGATGTGGCTGAAGGTGCCTCCTACGTAAACGATGCCCTTGGCATAGGCCATGGCCCACACGATGCCATCGGTCTGCCACGTGCTCAGCGGATCGGCGGTGACGGTGGATTCACCGGTGGCCTGCGCGGGACCGGCGGAAAGGGCCGTTGCCGCGGTGCCCAGCACAGCGGCGGCGAGCAAGAGATGGACAGGTCTGCTTCTTTGGCGCACAGGTCCCCCCTGGAAGCATGGCGCGATCGGAATTGTCAGGGTAGGACGTGGTGACACGAAGAGTTCTGTGCGGAAATGGGCCCACTGTTCACTGTGAGTTTCCCGAACCACGCTTGCGCAGCGCCCCGAAGAACTCCCCTACCCCCAGCGGCAAACGATAGCGCCAGACGGCGGCGCAGAAAGCCCCAATGGCTAAAACAATTCCCAAAAGGGCGCCCGGAAGGCTGTCGCCGAAAAGCAACCGCAGGGCGGACACCGGGAGCGCCACCGTCACGAGGCCGATCGCCGCGGCGTACAGATAACCCCGGTCGACGGTGCGGAAGCCCAGGCGGTAGCGGGCCAGCAGCGCCGAGGCACCGTTGTCCACCACGATCGCCAGAGCCCAGGAGACCGCCGCCCCCAGCACCCCGTACCGGGGCACCAGCCATACACCGGTGCCCAGTTGGAGCACGAACGCGGTGCCCGCGACCACCAGGTTCCAGACGCTCCGCCCGGCCATGAGGATGACCGTCTGCGCGTTGCCGACGCCGACATTGACCAGACAGGCGGCCGCCAGGATCACCAGCCCCGACGCGCCGTCACCGAAGCCGGGGCCGAAGAGCGACAGCACGGTCCGGGGGAAGGCGGCGAGGACCAGGAACACGGGCCAGGAGAACAGCGCGATCCAGCGCGTCGACACCCCGTGCAGATGACGGGCCCCGGCCGCCTCGCCGCCCGCCGTCAGACGGCTGATCTGCGGCGCCACCGCCAGCCGGATCGCCAGCTGGAGCAGCGTCCCCGCGGTGACCAGCCGCCCGATCGCGGTGTAGATGCCGGCGTCGGTGCCGGTGCCCAGCACCGAGAGCAGGATCACCCCGATCCACACCGCGGTGATGTCGAAGACGGAGGAGACCGCCCGCGGCCCGGCGAACGCCCAGAACTCCCGTGCCTGCGAAGGAGGTTGACCCGTACCCGGATGCGCGCGCAGGGACCGGCGCAGCGACACACCGGCGGCCACCGCCCCCAGCACCCCGGGCACCAGCCACGCAGCGGAGAGCCCGGCCACGCTCGGGGCGAGCAGCACCAGCGGCACCGCGAGCAGGACCCGCAGGGCCGGCTTCCCGATCTGCTCCACACCCACGAAGGGCACCACCGAGCCGTACCCCCGGGTGGCCCCGAGCAGCACCAGCGCCACCGTCGTCACCGGCAGGAAGACCGCGAACAGCCGTACCAGCGCGACGGCCTGGCCCGGATCGAGTTCGGGCAGCAGCAGACCGGCGAGCCCGGGGGAGCACAGCAGCACCACCGCGCCCGCGGTGCTCGCCAGCAGCGTCGGCAGCACCGAGATCCGCAGCAGCCCCGGAACGCCGGCGCCGCCGCTGAGTTCCAGGTCCCGGGAGACGAAGCGGACCAGCGCGGTGTCGGCGCCCAGTTTCAGCGCGTTGCTCAGGATGGTGAAGGCCGCGACACCCGTGAAGACCGCACCGGCCCCGCCGGCCCCGAGGCCATGGGTGACGACGGCGACGAGGACGAACCCGAACAGCGCGTTGGCGGCCGAGCCGGCCAGGCCGAACATACTGCCCCGGGCGGTCCTGCCGACGCCGCCCCCGCCGGCCGCGGTCCCGTCCGTGGCCGCCGGTGCGGGCCGGCCGGCCGGGTCCGCCGGACGGATGCCCGTCACCTGCGCAGCGAGGTGGTGTCGGCGTCGAGGCGCGGGCCCTCCTGCGGCGGGCCGATGCGCGGCGGCGGGCCCGGCCGCGGGGTCACCGCGGCGGCCCGCGGACGGCCCCGGCCGCGCTTGCGGTGCGTCGGTCCGCCGTCCGACAGCCGGCGCAGCGAGGTCCCGCGGCCGCCCTTGTCCAGGACGGCTCCCAGGATGTGCCCGCCGGCGCCGGTGATCAGCTCCCACACCCGGTCCAGGTCGTCCCGCCGGACCTCGTTGAGGTCACACACCACCACGACACCGGCCGCCTGCTTGGCGACGGCCAGCCCGTCCGCGTGCGACAGCAGCGGCCCGGTGACGACGACCACGTTCTCGTTCGGGCCCGACGCCGTGTTCAGCAGCCGTGCGAACTGCGGCGAGGACAGGGCACGGGCCGGATTGGGCACCTCCCGGCCGGGCAGCAGATCGAACCGCCCGTCCGCCCCCGCGTCCACGGCGAGCCGCTCACCCTCCGCCCAGCCGCCCGGCACCGGACGGCCGTGACCGGGGTGCACCGGGAGCCGCTGGGCGAGCTGCGGAGTGCGCAGATCGGCCTCGACCAGCAGGATGTCGTTGCCGATCTCGGCGAACGCGCCGGCCAGGTTGACCGCCACCGAGACGGCCTCCGCGTGCTCCCGGGGGGAGACGACCAGCAGGCTGCCGCGGCCCGCGAAGCGCTGGTCGTGGACCAGCCGGAAGGCGATCGTCCGGTAGGCCTCCGCCCGGTTGCCGCGGCCGCTGCGCCCGACCTCCAGCAGCTCCGCACCACCCTGCCGGCGCGGCAGGATGCCCAGCACCGGGGCCCGCAGATTGTCCTGCACATCCGCCACCGAGCGGACCCGCGGCTCCAGCACCGAGCGGACCCAGGCCGCCAGGATGCCCAGCACCAGACCGACCACGGCCCCGGCCAGCAGCAGCACCACCAGGCCGGGACTGGACGGGAAGGCCGGCGGATCGCCCTTGCGGACGATGTCGCCGGGCGTGGTGTCGAGGGACTTCAGACTGGAGATCCGGCCCTGCAGATCCGCTATCTCCGACACCAGGTTGCTGCGCTCGGACTCATCGGTGGCCCGCCCGCCGCTGCCGGCCGCGATCCGCCGGTCCAGCACCTTGCGCTGCTCCTGCAACGGCTTGAGCTCGTCGCTCAGCTTGCTGACCGTCTTGTCTATCCGCTGGGTCGCCGCGTCCTGCCGGTAGTCGAGATACGCGTGCACAAAGGCGTTGACCAGCGCGGACGCCCGGTCCGGGGAGTCCGCGCTGTACTCGAACATCAGGGTCTGGGTCTCGGGCGGATTGCTCACCCGCAGATCGCGCTGGAGCGCGGCCCGCTCCGTGTCCAGCTTCAGTGCCTTGGCCGCACCGGCCGCGACCGACGCGCTCTGCGCGATCTGCCGCTCGGTGCCCATGCTGATCTGCTTGTCCACCGAGACCCCGCCGGCCTCGAACGGCGCCGTACTGATCGCGTGCACCACGACCTCGCCGGTCGCCGTGTAGGTGGAGCCGCCGAGCAGGGACACGGCGCCACCGCCGAGCATGCCCAGCACCAGCCCCAGGACGACCAGGGCGCGATACCGGAAGAGCTGGCGCAGCTGGTCCCGGATCTGGTCCGGCTCCTCCGCGGGCTCGTCGAAGACGCTCACGTACGTGCTCCTCCTGTGGGTTGCGGCAAGGCGGCGCGGTGCGCCGGGGACGTCGAGGTGTGCCCGGGGTCCTCCGCGGACGGCGGAGAGGTCCGCCGTCCCGGTTTACGGGTGATCAGCAGCGGGATGCAGACCAGCAGCGCGAGCGGGCCCACGATGGCCATCAGACTGCCGCGCAGCAGGACCAGTTGGTAGAAGCCGAAGGCCGGCACCAGCAGCGCGGCGAGGGTCCCCGAGCGGTGCCGCAGCCGGTGCCGCAGATCGTCGATGCGGCGTCCCACCGCGCCGATGAGGCCGAAGACCGCGATCACCGACGGGAAGCCGGCCCACATGTACGACTCGATCCACAACGGCGCGGAGAGGTTCTCGAAGGTGTAGCCGGCGTGCCGGGCGAGCAGGATGCCCGCGTCATCGGGCTTGCCGGGCCAGACGGCACGCGGCACGAAGAAGAGCGGGGGTCCCAGCGCGGCCGTCGGGGTGAAGCCGTGCGTATCGACATAGTCCACGCCCGTCTCGATCTGCTGGAACGCGTCATAGTCACCGTTGGATGTGAACTGCTCGGCGAGCGAGACGACCTGGACCGCCTCGCGCTTGTCGTAGCGGAAGTAGTCGCTGTACGGGAAGACCACCAGCACCACGGCCGCCACGGCCGCCGCGCCGAACCGGAAGGCCCGCGGCCCGCGCAGCCAGGACGCGCCGAAGAGCAGCGCCAGCAGGACCGTGCCGGCCCAGAACCGCGGCTGGCTGATGGGGTTGTTGACCACCACGTTCACCGCCACCAGTAACGGCAGCAGCAGCCACCGTAACCCGCGCAGGGTCCGGTCGCCGGCGGTGAAGCGCGGTACGTGCACCAGCCCCACCAGCGCCCAGAAGGCCGGCACCGACAGCGCCCAGGCGGCCATCGCCCGGTCGGCGGACGCGGCCGGCGCCGCCTGCGCCGCCGCCTCGTTGGCGGCCTGCCGGCTGAGGAAGAACGCCGACAGCCCGCCCTGTCCCGGGATCAGCGCGACCGTCAGCAGCAGCGCCGCACCGCACAGCAGCAGCACCCGCCCCGGCGACAGCCGCCGGGCCAGCACCGGTTCGAGCACCGTGGAGGTGCGCGCGGACCGCCAGGACGCCACCGCCGATCCCGCGCTGTAGGCCAGAAGTCCCGTCTCCACCACGGCGGTTGTCACGAAGGCGGTGTTCGCGTCGACGACGAAGCCCCGGGGGTACGCGTCCGTCGCGAGCATCGCCAGCGGCGCGAGCCCGAGCCACACGTAGGAAAAGAGCCAGAAACCGAAGGCGATCAGCCGAGCCCGGACATCGGTCAGCACCCGGGCCAGCGCCGCTCCCGTGTGCACCACCACCACGCACTGCACGGCGAGCGCGGCGCCGAAACGGGCGTCCAGCGACTGCAGGATCAGCACCGGCAGCAGCACCACCAGCAGCAGCGCCCAGCAGCACAGCGCGGCGACACCGCGTACCGGCACCGCGGCGCCCGGACGGTTCCCGTGCGGCATCGGCCCACCTCCCCCCAACTCCCCACCAGCGACCACAATCTAAGGGACATCAGGAAAACAAGGTCGCCTTCGGGACACAATCGCAACCCAATTCACAGCCCGCGGGCCGCGGCGGGCTCCTACGATGACCGCACATCCTGAGGGGGGCCATTCGTGGAAGACTCGTTCGCGGGCCGGTGTGTGCTCGTGGTCTCGACCAACTACGCACCCGAACACACCGGCATAGGGCCGTACTCGACCCAGATCGCCGAGCATCTGGCCGCATCCGGCGCCGACACCCATGTCCTCGCCGGCATGCCGCACTACCCCGCCTGGCGGGTGGCCGACGGCTACCGCGGCCGGTGGCGGGTCCGGGAGCGCCGCGGCGGCGTGACCGTGCACCGCAGGCGGCACACCGTACCGCCGCACCAGACCGCCCTGCGCCGGGCGCTGTTCGAGGCGAGCATCCTCGTCCACGGCGCCCTGACACCTCCGCGTATCCGCCCCGACGTGGTGCTCTCCCAGATGCCCAGTCTGGCCGGGGGAGTGCTGGGCGGGCGCCTGGCACGGCAGGCCGGGGTCCCGCATGTCGTGGTCGTCCAGGACCTGATGGGGGCCGCCGCCGAGCAGAGCGGTATCCAGGGCGGGGGCCGGGCCGCCGCGCTGGCCGGGGCGGTGGAGGCCCGGGTGCTGCGCCAGGCGGCCGTCGTCGGGGTGGTGCACGAGTCGTTCGTGGACCGGGTCACCGCGATGGGCGTGCCGCGCGCACGGGTGCATGTGGTGCCCAACTGGACGCATGTACAGGGCCCGAGCGGCGACCGGGACCGCACCCGGGAGCGCCTGGGCTGGTCCGCCGGGGAGACCGTGGTGCTGCACGCCGGCAACATGGGCCTCAAGCAGGGGCTGGAGGTGCTGGTCGAGGCCGCGCGGCTGGCGGACCAGGAGGCCGCGCCGGTGCGGTTCGTGCTCATGGGGGACGGCAACCAGCGCGCGCACCTGGAACGGCTCGCCGCGGACGTCTCCGCGCTGACCTTCCTGCCGCCCGCCGGCGCCGAGGACTTCCCCGAGGTGCTCGCCGCCGCCGATGTGCTCGCGGTGACGCAGAAGGCCTCGGTGCTCGACATGAGTCTGCCGTCCAAGCTGACCTCGTACTTCATGACGGGCCGGCCGGTGATCGCCTCGGTGGCCGCCGAAGGGGGCACCGCGCAGGAGGTGCTGCGCTCGGGTGCCGGGACGGTGCTCGCGCCGGAGGACCCGAAGGCGCTGCTGGCGGAGGTCCGCGCGCTCGCCGAGGAGCCCGGACGGGCGGCCCGGCTGGGCGCCCAGGGGCCGCGGTACGTCGAGCAGCGGCTGAGCAGCCGGGCCGGCCTGGAGCGGATCACCGAGCTGCTGCGGGTCGCCCGGGCCGGTCGGGCCGCCGCACGGTGAACGGGGGCGGCGGGGGCGGCCGGCCCCCGCCGCTCCGGTCAGCCGGTGCCGGTCCGGGCGAGGGACCCGTACCACTCCTCCAGCCGGTCGGCCACGGCCGCGAGGGAGAACTCCGCCTCGACGGCCGCGTGCCCCGCGCGGGTCATGCGCTCCCGCAGCGGCCGGTCCTCCAGGAGCCGCAGCACCGCGTCCGCCAGCTCCTCGGGTGAACCGTCGGTCACCATCGCCGCCTCACGTTTCCGCAGCGCACCGGCGATCCCGCAGCTGCCGGTGCAGACCACCGGGGTGCCCACCGCCAGCGACTCCAGCACGCTCATCGGGAACGGCTCGTCGACGCTGGGCAGGACGTACACGGTGGCCCGCGCCGTCCGCCGCACCGCGGCGTCGTGGTCGAGGGCCCCGCCGTACGTCACCACCTCGCCCAGCCCCTCCTCGGCGATCAGCCGCCGGACCTCCGCCAGCCGGCCCTCGTCCGAACCGTGCAGGGTGAAGGTCACCTCGGGTCGCTTGTCGTGCACCAGCGCCGCCATCCGCACGAACGCCTCGGGGCGCTTGCGGCTCTGCAGACGGGCGAGGAAGAGCACATCCGTCTCGCCGCGCGCCGTGTCGGCCGGGCGGGAGCGCACCCCGTTGGGGAGCCGGACCAGCCGTGGCCCGCGCGGGCCCAGCACCTTCCGCAGCCCGGTCTCCTCCTCGTCGGTGAGCACCAGCGCCGCGCTCGCCCGCCGCAGCAGCGGGACATAGACCCGGTCGAAGAGCCGGGCCACGGCGGAGCCGCGCGGCTGGACCATGCCGTGGGTCTGTACGAGGAACGGCCGGCGGCGCACCACGGCCACCGCCAGCGCGGCCAGCGACACCAGGTCCCGCCCGGCGTGCAGATGCAGGGCGTCGGCCTTGCCCACCCGCCGCCAGAGCGTGGGCAGCAGCGCCGGGTGGAAGAGGCCGAGGAAGCCCTGCCCCGGCACCAGCGTGCGGGCGGTCCGGGCGCGGAGCGGCACCCCGTCCACGGACCGCGGGGGCGCGCTCCGGCCCCGCCACAGCGAGACCAGCTCCACCTCGTGCCCCCGCGAGGCCAGTTCGCCCAGCTGCCCGGTGGCCACGCTCACCGGACCGCCGTACGCCCCGTCATCGCTGACCAGCGTCACGACATGGGTGATCCTCATACGGCACCCCCGGTGGTGTGCACGGCCCCCGGCGGCACATCGCGGTGGGCGACCGCGCCGGCCCCGACGACCGCATCCGCCCCCACGGTGACCCCGCGCAGCACCATCGCACGGGCGGCCACCCAGGAGCCGGGCTCCAGACGGATCGGCGCGTTGTCGAACTCGAAGGTGGGGGAGCGGCGTTGGTGGCTGCCGGTGCACAACAGGGCACCCTGGGACACACAGACATCATGGCCGATAGTGATCGGTTCCAGGTTGATCAGCCAGGACTCCTCACCCACCCAGACGTCGTCGCCGATCGTCAGCTTCCACGGCCACTGCACCCGTACCCGGTGCCGGATGAGCACCCGCTCACCGACCCGGGCGCCGAAGAGCCGCAGCAGCGGGGGCCGCAGCCGTGGCGGGCACCACCACTTCGTGAACACGACGTTGAGCACGACGAACCAGGCGACCTGCATCAGCAGCCCCCGGCCCTTGTCGTAGCCGGCGCCGGTGAAGCCGCTCAGCCGGCGGTCGGTGGCGGTGACCGTCATCGGTCCACCCGCACCCGGTGACCGGAGAGTTCGTCCTCCAGCTGCCGTATGTCCGACTCCACCATGATCCGGGCGAGTTCGTCGTACTGCACCTTCGCCGACCAGTCCAGCAGGTTCTTGGCCTTGGACGCGTCGCCGATGAGCGCGTCCACCTCGGAGGGCCGCTCGTACTTCGGGTCGAAGCGCACACTGCGCTCCCAGTCCAGCCCCACCGAGTCGAAGGCGGCCTGGAGGAAGTCCCGTACGGTCGCGGCCACTCCGGTCGCCACCACGTAGTCGTCGGGCTCGTCCTGCTGGAGCATCCGCCACATGGCCTCGACGTACTCGGGGGCGTAGCCCCAGTCGCGGACGGCGTCGAGGTTGCCGAGGTAGAGGTGTTCCTGAAGGCCCGCCTGGATGCGCGCCACCGCCCGGGTGATCTTGCGGGTCACGAAGGTCTCGCCGCGCCGCGGGCTCTCGTGGTTGAAGAGAATCCCGTTCACCCCGAACAGGCCATAGGCCTCACGGTAGTTGACCGTGGACCAGTAGGCCATGACCTTGGCGCAGCCGTACGGGCTGCGCGGGTGGAAGGGCGTCGACTCGTTCTGCGGCGGCGGGGTGGCGCCGAACATCTCCGAGGACGAGGCCTGGTAGAGCCGGGTCTGCACCCCGCTGGCGCGGATGGCCTCCAGCAGCCGTACGGCGCCCAGCCCGGTCACGTCACCGGTGTACAGCGGCGCGTCGAAGGAGACCCGCACATGGGACTGGGCCCCGAGGTTGTAGACCTCGTCCGGCTGCACGTCGCGCAGCAGGTTCACCAGGGCCACCCCGTCCGACAGGTCGACGTGGTGCAGCAGCAGCCGCCGGTCGGGGGTGTGCGGGTCCTGGTAGATGTGGTCGATGCGCTCGGTGTTGAAGCTCGACGAGCGTCTCATCAGCCCGTGCACCTCATAGCCCTTGCCCAGCAGCAATTCGGCGAGATACGACCCGTCCTGACCGGTAATTCCGGTGATGACCGCGGTTTTCGGCATGGCTTCCCCCCACGAGAAGTGATGTGCATCGGGATTGGACTTGCTGAGTTACCCACGCGCCGGCGGACCGCGGGGGCGTGGACGCTACCCGCTCCGACGTCGCCGGTCGAGAGCGTCGGGCGGCAGATATTTCCTGAAATAGCGGGTGGGCGTATCGGGTTGACTGACACAATCCGGCCCATGGATGACTTGCTGCCCACACCCGCTCGTGTCTTCGTCGCGGGCCACCGGGGCCTGGTGGGCTCCGCCGTGGCCCGGCGGCTGACCGACCGGGGCTACGACGTGCTGACCCGTACCCGTGCCGAACTCGACCTGCGGGACGCCGGCGCCACCGAGGAGTACCTGCGCTCGGCGCGGCCCGACGCCGTCGTCCTGGCGGCCGCCAAGGTCGGCGGAATCATGGCCAACAGCACCTACCCCGTGCAGTTCCTGGAGGACAACCTGAGCATCCAGCTCAGTGTCATCGCGGGCGCGCACCGGGCCGGGGTGCGCCGGCTGCTGTTCCTCGGGTCGAGCTGTATCTACCCCAAGCACGCCGCCCAGCCCATCACCGAAGAGGCCCTGCTGAGCGGGCCGTTGGAGCCCACCAACGAGGCCTACGCGATAGCCAAGATCGCCGGCCTCGTCCAGATCCGCTCCTACCGCCGGCAGTACGGAGCCTCCTTCATCTCCGCCATGCCGACGAACCTCTACGGGCCGGGCGACAACTTCGACCTGGAGACCTCGCATGTGCTGCCCGCGCTCATCCGCCGCTTCCACGAGGCGAAGGAGCAGGGGCTGCCGGAACTCACCCTCTGGGGCACCGGCACCCCGCTGCGCGAGTTCCTGCACGTCGACGACCTGGCCGCGGCCTGCGAGGTGCTGCTGCGCCGCTATGACGGCGACGACACGGTCAACGTCGGCTGCGGCAGTGACCTGACCATCGCCGACCTGGCCTCCTGTGTCGCCGCCGCGGTCGGGTACGAGGGCCGGATCTCCTTCGACCCGTCCCGCCCCGACGGCACCCCGCGCAAGCTGCTCGACATCAGCAGGATGCGTGCCCTGGGCTGGTCGCCGACCATTCCGCTGGCCGAGGGCATCGCCCGGACCTATCAGGCGTGGCGTGCGGAGCCCGCTTCCGTGTGACCGTTCCCGCACCGTGCCGTGTGCCCGGCGCCCGCCTCGCGGCGAGGCGCCGGACGCACTCCGCGGACCGCTAGTACGCACCGCGCCCGTCCACGACGGCACGCACGGTACGGACCAGCACCCCTATGTCACGGCTGTAGGACCAGTTGTCCACATAGCTCAGGTCCAGGGCGACGGTCTCGTCCCAGGAGAGGTCGGACCGCCCGCTGACCTGCCAGAGCCCGGTCAGCCCCGGCTTCACCGACAGCCGGCGCAGCTCGGTCCCGTCATACCGCTCCACCTCTTCGGGCAGCGGGGGCCGCGGCCCGACCAGGGACATATGGCCGGCCAGGACGTTGAACAGCTGGGGCAGTTCGTCCAGCGAGAAGCGGCGCAGCAGCCGGCCCACGGGGGTCACCCGTGGATCGCGCCGCATCTTGAACATCGCCCCGTCGTGCTCGTTCGCCGTCTCCAGCGCGGCCCGCATCCGGTCGGCGGTGACGACCATCGTGCGGAACTTCCACATCCGGAACGGCATCAGGTCCTGGCCGATCCGGATCTGCCAGTAGAACACCGGCCCGTTGGAGGAGAGCCTTATCGCGGCCGCCACCAAGGCGAACACCGGGGAGAGCAGCAGGAGCAGCAGCAGTGCGCCCAGCCGGTCGGTGATCTGCTTCAGCAGCACCGGCATGCCGCGCCGCGTCGCGGGGTCTATGTGCATCACCGTCAGGCCCGCCGCCTTCGCGAGCCGGACCCGGTGCTGCGACACATCGAGCAGGCCAGGCAGTATGGCCAGATTCCGCCCCCCGTCGTGCAGGGCCCAGGCGAGCCGCCGCACCCGCGCGGCCGACAACTGACGGCCGGGCGCCACGAAGACGACGTCGGCGTCGACTTCGGCGGCGCACCCGAGGACGGTCTCGCCGTCCCGTGCCGCTTCGGCCGCGTTCCCGTCCGCGGCGAGCCGGGCGGGTACGGGCACCGCCGTGTCGGTGGTCTCCTCGCCGACGAGACAGCTGCCGACGACGACGTACTCATGGTCGGTGCGGTGCGCCAGCTCCGCGAGCACCGTGTCGACGGCGCCCGCCTCCCCGACGATCAGCACCCGGCGCAGCGCCTGTGCGCGACGCCGGATGGCCAGCAGATAGCGGTGTACGAGCCGGCGCCGGGCCACGCCCAGTGCCAGGCACGGCAGCAGCGCCACGACACAGACCTGGAGCGAGACCTCCAGCCGCGCCACGACGCAGACGACGGCCAGGACGCCCAGCATGGTCAGCCAGTCCCGTAAGACGGGCAGGGCGGCGTCGTCCTCGGCGGGCTCCTTCCGGCTGTAACGATTCTTCGATGCCCCCACGGCGAGCCACGAGGCTCCCGCCAGCACCGCGATGAGCAGCGGCTGAGGCTGCCGTGTCACGGCACAGAGCAGCCCCACCGGCAGCACGGCGGCGCCCGCGTCGACGGCCAACGCCAGCTGTCGCAGCCGCCGTTCGGTCGGCCCGTGCCCTTCCTTCGCCTCGCGTTCCGGTGCGCGATCCACCTTGGCTGTACCGGCAGGTGAGTCGATCACCCGTGTCCCGGCAGCTTCGAACAACCCCATGGCCCCCCACTTGGTCGTCCCCTTCACTTCTGGTGCGGTTGGAGCCCCCCGGCCACACAACCGCCCCCGTGTCGGACGTGACGCTAGAGCACGTTGCGCCCGACTGCTGTGGTTTACCTAATTTGAGTGTTGTTGTGTCTCATTGTTTACAAGCTCGTGAACACGTGATCTGGTTTCGGCCGACGCCCGGGGAGGGGATCAGGGGGCCGGGCGCGAGTCCCGGCCCGCGGCCCGGCAGCACCCGCCGCCGTAGGTTTTCCGGTGTGTCAGGTACACCCCTGGATAGCATGCCGGTCATGCACAGTGACCTTTTCGCCTCGGAGAACATGGCCACCCAGGCCACCGCACCCGGCATGACGCAGCAGAACGCCAAATCGCTCAAGTACGCGCTGGACGGCGAGTGTTACGCCCGGCAGGGCTCGATGGTCGCGTACCGCGGTGACCTGCAGTTCGAGAAGCAGGGACAGGGCATAGGGAACTTCCTCAAGCGCGCGGTCACCGGCGAGGGGCTGGCGCTGATGGCCGTACGGGGCCGCGGCGAGGTGTGGTTCGCGCACGAGGCCGCCAACTGCTTCATCATCGACTTCGCCGCCGGAGACACCCTCACCGTCAATGGCCGGAATGTGCTGTGTTTCGACCCGTCCCTTTCTTACGAGATCAAGGTTGTCAAGGGTGCCGGAATGGCCGGTGGCGGACTCTTCAACTCCGTCTTCAGCGGCCAGGGCAGGCTCGGTGTGATCTGTGAGGGCAACCCCCTCGTCATCCCGGTGTCCCCGCAGTCCCCGGTCTTCGTCGACACCGACGCCGTGGTCGGCTGGAGCAGCACGCTGCAGACCTCGCTGCAGCGTTCGCAGAGCCTCGGCTCGATGCTCCGCGGCGGCTCGGGTGAGGCTGTCCAACTCCGCCTGGACGGCGAGGGGTTCGTGATCGTACGGCCCAGCGAGCTGCGCCCGGAGAAGGAAACCGGCAACTGATCCGGATCAGCCCCCGGCCGGTGCCCCGGGGGCCAGGCGCGCGTCCAGCCAGTCGAAGACCCGCTGCTCGAACAGGGCGCGGCCCATCGGCTCGCAGTGCAGATGCGCGCCTTCGGCCGCGGAGAAGGCGACCAGTTCCTTGGGGCCGGGCAGGGCGTCGTACAGGCGCCGCGAGGCACCGGGCCAGAAGTGCTCCCCTTCGGGGTCGGTGATCAGCAGCGGGGTGGTGATCCGGTCCGTCAGGGGCGCGACCGTGTAGGCGCAGACCTCCGTGAGCAGCTCGAAGGGGGAGGCGATGCCGTACGGCTTGGCCCGCCAGCGCCACATGGCACCCAGCGCCGGGGCCTCCTCCAGCGCCTCGTTCATGACCCGGTCGAAGGTCTCCCGGTCACCGGAGTCCCACAGCGCCCGCAGCTCCGGGCCGAGGTGGTGCCACCAGCTCTCCACGACATCGACGACGCCCGGATCGGCGACCGCGGCGGCGATCCGGTGCTCGAACGCGAGGGCCCGCGGCACCCAGTAACCGGCCTGGCTGATCCCCGCCAGGACGAGGCGTCGTGCGTCGACGTCGTCACGGGCGGCCAGGAAGTCCACCACCGGCGTGATGACGTGCTCCCAGTCGGGACGGAAGGTGACCCCGTGCTCGAAGAGCATGGACTGCTGGCCGGGCCCGTCGAAGAGCAGCGCACGGTAGCCCCGGGCCACCGCCGGTGCGCCGAGCAGCGTCCAGGCGGCGGACATCGGGCCGTCGCTCCCGTTGTTGACGATCACCGTCGGCAGCGCGCCCTCACGGCCCGGCGGGCTGACGAGGTAGCCCGGCAGCGGAGTCCCTTCATAGGGGATCGCGACCCGCTCGGCCGGCGGGTCCCAGGCCGCGGCGAAGCGGTCGAAGCAGGCGCGGTGCTCCGTGAAGAGCTCGCTCAGCCGTGCCTCCGGATCGGCGCATCCGTCCACCGCCACCAGGGCCGTACCGAAGTAGCCGGCCGCCCGCAGGAACGCGTCCCGGGCACTGACCGCCCGCCCGTCGGCGGCGCACTTCTCGGCCTGGGCGCGGACCGTGCGCGCGAGCGCGGCCCAGGTCGACACCCAGGTCTCGGCATCGCCGTCCGCGGTGGCGGACGCGGCGGTCAGCACCTCGCCCGCATCGGCGCCCTGCCGCCACGCCGACCCCAGGGCGAGCAGGATCTCGTAGTTGAACTGCTCGTTCTCGCTGAACCGGTACGTCATGGCGACTCCAGGCGACTCCGGGCACGCCGTAGGCACGTCCGCTGCCCCCGGCTCGTGGCACGGGCCTGTGTTCCAGCGTAGGAGCCCCGCGCGGAAGCGCACGCCGGAGCCGGGCAGGCGTTCCGCGGGCCCGCGGAGGCGGCTTCGCGCGGCGCGCCGCCGCCTGGCATGATCGCGCTCATGGCTGAACGCGTGATCGCCGCCTGTGACGGCGCCTCGAAAGGAAACCCCGGGCCCGCGGGCTGGGCCTGGGTCCTCGCCGACGGTGCGGGAACCGTCGTCCGGTGGGAGGCCGGGCCGCTGGGCACCGCGACGAACAACGTCGCGGAACTCACGGCACTGGAACGTCTGCTGACAGCCACCGATCCGGCCGTCCCGATCGAGATCCGGATGGACTCCCAGTACGCGATGAAGGCCGTCACCACCTGGCTGCCCGGCTGGAAGCGCAAGGGCTGGAAGACGGCCGCGGGCAAGCCGGTCGCCAACCAGGAACTGGTCGCCGGTATCGACGCGCTGCTCACCGGCCGCTCCGTGGAGTTCCGGTACGTCCCCGCGCACCAGGTGGACGGCGACCCGCTCAACGACTTCGCCGACCGGGCGGCGAGCCAGGCCGCGCTCGCCCAGGAAGCCGCCGGCAGCGCGCTCGGCTCCCCGGAGCCGCCGCCCGCCCCCGACGCCGTACGGACCGCCGGCACCCGCCGCGCCACCGGCCCGGCGGCGGCGAAGGCCTCCGCACCGCAGCGGCGCTCCCCGGGCAAGTCGACCCGGACGCTGAAGGCCAAGTTCCCCGGCCGCTGCCGCTGCGGCCGCTCCTACGCGGCGGGCGAACCCATCACCAAGAACCCGGAGGGCTGGGGACACCCCGCCTGCCGCGCGGGGGCGGGGGACGGGACGGCCTAAGCCCGCCCGGCAGCGAACGGCCCGTCCGCGCCGAAGGCCAGCGCGGCGAAGCGTTCGCCGATGCGGCGGTGGGTCGCGGCGTCCGGGTGGAGCTGGTCGGGGAGCGGCAGTTCGGCGAAGTCGGCCTCGCCGTAGAGGGCGCGGCCGTCGAGATGGTGCAGGTTCGGGTCGTCGGCCGACCGCTGCTTCACCAGGCGGGCCAGTTCGTCCCGGATGACGTTGAGCGTCAGCTTCCCGGCGGCCCGTTCCGCGGGGTCGCCGGCGGCCGCGAACCGGAGCCTTCCCGCGCCGAGGTCGCTGAAGTCCGGGACGCTGGGGCCGGGGGTGTCCTCGTGGATGGGGCACAGCACGGGCGAGACGACCAGCAGCGGGGTGGTGGGGTGGCCCTCGCGGATGGTGTCCAGGAAGCCGTGCACCGCCGGAGTGAAGGCGCGCAGCCGCATCAGGTCGGCGTTGACCAGATTGATGCCGATCTTGACGCTGATCAGGTCCGCCGGAGTGTCCCGCAGGGCGCGGGCGGTGAACGGGTCGAGCAGGGCGCTGCCGCCCAGGCCCAAATTGGTCAGTTCCACCCCGCCGAGCGTGGCGGCCAGCGCGGGCCAGGTGGCGCTGGGGCTCGCGGCGTCGGAACCGTGGCTGATCGAACTGCCGTGGTGCAGCCACTTCTTGCGGCCCGCCTCCGGGAGCGGCTCGACGGGGGCATCGGTGCGCAGGGCGATCAGCTCGGTGATCTCGTTGTGCGGCAGCCAGATCTCGACGTCCTTGACGCGGTCGGGGAGACCGGTGAACCGGGCGGTGCCGGCCGGTCCGGGCCGGGTCTCCGCGGTCATGGTGGTCATGTCCACCATCAGGATATTGCCGTCGCTCACCCCGGCCTGCCCGGCGAGTTGCCCGTCGACGAACAGGTCGTAGACGCCGTCGGGGCGGGGCGGCGCGCCCCGGTAGGCGGTCTTGGTGCGCAGGGCGTCCAGTTCGACGGTGGTGGCCCGGGTGCGGAACACCAGCCGTACGCCGGAGGGCTGGGCCTCCGCCATGGCCAGCTGCCCGTCGGTGCACTGGGCACGGGCGCGGGCCGGCAGCCGGTGGGGCAGCACCCCGCGCTCGGTGCGCTCCAGGTCGAGCGCGCCGCGCAGCAGGTCCGCGGTAACGGGCGTGGTGGTCCAGTCAGTTGCCCGGGGCGTACCGGCGGAGCGGGGGGCGGGGTCAGGCTGAGCGGTCATGATCCCAGCCTGTCAACCGGATTCCTGATCCGCACATCATTTTCCGGCCCCTCCCCGCGGCGTGCCGCGCCGTGTCGTGCGGGCCGGTAGCGTCCAGGACCATGCGGATTCTGGTACTGGGCGGGACGTTGTTCGTGGGCCGCGCCATCGTGGAGGATGCACTGCGCACAGGCGCCGAGGTGACCCTGTTCGGCCGGGGGCGGACCGGGGGCGGGCTGTTCCCCGGGGTGCCGCGGCTCATCGGTGACCGGGAGACCGGTGACTACGAGGCGCTGCGCGACGGCAGGTGGGACGCGGTCGTGGATGTCAGCGGCTATGTGCCACGGCATGTCGGGCAGGCGATGGACGCGCTGGGGGACCGGGCCGGACGATACCTGTTCGTCTCCAGCCACGCGGTGTACCAGCACACGGGGGTGGGACCGGGCTCGACCGAGGACACCCCGCGCCGCCCGCCCGTGCGGCACACCGAGGAACTCCGTGAGGACACCTACGGCCCGCTCAAGGTGGCCTGCGAGGACGATGTGATGGCCCGGTACGGCGCACGGGCCACCATCGTGCGGCCGGGAAGGGTGGCCGGGCCGCACGACCCGCAGGGCGCCTTCACGTACTGGGTGCGCCGGGCCGCGCGCGGCGGACGGGTGGCCCTGCCCGCCGACCCCGGACAGCCGGTGCAGGTCATCGACTCGCGTGATCTGGCCCGTCTGGTGGTGCAGTTGCTCGTCGACGCGCGTCCCGGCGCGTTCCACGCGGTGGGGCCGGACGAGCCGACCACGCTCGGCGGGCTCATCGAGACGTGTGCGCGGGTGGCGGGCACGGAGGCCGAGATCGTTCCGGTGCCGCCCGAGGGGCGGCCGCCGATGTTCCCGCTCGTGCGGACGGAGCGGACGGAGTGGCCGACACAGCAGCGCAGTCCGGCCCGCGCCCGCGCGGCGGGCCTGCCCGCGACCCCGCTGGAGGTGACCGCGGCCGACGTCCTGGCCTGGGACCGCGCGGCTGGAGAGCCGCCGCTGGAGGCCGGCTACTCCCCGGAGGAGGAGCGGGCGCTGCTCGCCCGGTACGACGGCGCGGTCCTCGACGGCTGACCGCACGGGCGCCCGGGAGCGCCGGACCGCGACCGGCCCGCTCAGCCGGTCTTGCCCGCCTTGGGCCCGGACACCGGCACGTCGAGCGGACGGGCCAGACCCACCACCCCCTCGTCGAGACGCTGGAGATGCCGCAGCACGCGGAAGGTGACGGTGCCCGACTGCAGCGCCCCCGAGCCGGCCGCTTCCAGCATCGCGGCGATACTGAAACCCGAGTCGACCTCGCCCTCCGTGGTCTCCTCCAGCACCCGGGCGACGAGGAGATCGATGTTCTGGCCGATGCGCCGGCCGGCGCGGGCGAGGCGCGGATCGGCCGCGATGGTCTTGCTGTACGGCACGAGTTCCGCCGTCGCCGCCAGGGAACGGGCGTGATAGGCGCTGGTCTCCAGGAGCGCCACCAGATAGCGGACGGTCCGGCGGCGGCCGCGCAGTGGGGTGATCGGGTGCGTCAACGGCTGGGTGGAGGCGCGCAGCTCGTCCAGCGCGGTGTCCAGATCGCGGGCCTTGGCCAGCAGGTCGACGGCGGGCCCGCCACTGAGCTGCTCCACCGCGGCGGAGACCACGTCCCGCAGCCGGACCAGCACCGTGCCCAGCAGCTCGTCCGTACGGCGGTCGGTGTGCACCGGCAGGACCACCACGGCGCCGATGATGCCGCAGGCCGCGCCCAGTGCGGTCTCCTCGATGCGCAGCACCAGCACATCGAGGCTGTAGGTGTTGAGCAGGGTGTAGAGCAGCCCGAGCATCGCGGTGGTGAAGAAGGACATCAGCGCGTACGACAGCGGCGCGGTGAACCACATCCCGAAGATGCAGAGCAGCACCAGCGCGAACGCCGTCCAGGTGTGGTTGCCGACCAGCCCGGCCAGCGCCACACCGGCCACCACGCCGAGGACCGTGCCGACCAGCCGGCGGTAGCCCTTCACCAGGATCTCGCCCGTGGACGCGGTGTTGAGGAAGACCACCCAGCAGGTCAGCACCGCCCAGTACCAGCGCTGGCTGGACAGGAACTCGCCCCCGATGATGGCCAGCGTCGATCCCACCGCGACCTGGAACGCGGCCCGGGTGGTGGGCCGTTCGAGCCCGGTGCGGTCCTCCTCCGGGTCCTCGGACTCGTCGGCCCCGACGATCGAGAGGTCCTCGGCGTCGAACTCCTCACGCGAGCGTGTGGTGGCGGGGGAGTCGTCCGACTCGTCCTGCGGCCCGTCCAGCGCCAGCCGCAGACCCAGGACGGCGCGCGCGGTCTCACCCAGCCCGCGGAAGACGTCCTGCACGGCGGCCGAGGCACGCGGCAGGTCGTCCTCCTCCCGGTAGCCGAGCAGCCGGTTGCGCACCAGGGCCAGCGCGGTGCCGCGGTCGTCGGGCGCGCGCCGTGCGACCAGCAGCAGCAGCGCGTTCAGGTCCCGGTGCAGGGCGGCGATCGCCTCGTCCTCGGTGCCCATCCGGTTCCCGGTGGCCGGCACGGGGGCGTCCGGCAGATGCATGGTGATGGTGTCCGCGCGCTCGGCACTGCGGGCGTTGAGGATCAGCATCCCGAGCCGTTCGGCGGCTATCTCGGCATCCGCGACGCGGCGTTGCACCAGCCCCGCCGTCGCCGCGTCCCGGGTGCCCTCCTCCAGGTGCCCCTGGACCATCAGTGCCGCCTCGTGCAGCCGGGCGGTGTGCCGCCGCAGGTCGTCCAGGACCTTGTCGAGCTCGTCCGGCCCGGCGTCCAGCAGCTCCATCTGGGTCGCCAACAGCTGGGCCAGCCGGGCCCGGAACGCCTCGCGCAGCCGCCGCAGGGTGCGGATGGGCGTCTCCGGCACGACGGCGAACCGTACGACCGCGCTGCACGCGAAGGCGACGCCCAGCGTCAGATACAGCTCGGGCAGGGTGGGGCCGGTGGCCTGCACGAACAGCGAGACGAAGTAGACCTGGAAGCCGATCAGTCCGAGCGCGGTGCCGCGGTCACCGAACCGCCGGCAGTAGACGGCGGCGAAGATCAGCAGGACGAAGAACAGGTCGCCGGCGATGATCAGGGAGTGCAGCAGCGCCCCCAGCGACATCGCGGTGAGCGCGACGGGCAGGCCCAGCGCGAGGGTGAGCGCCTGGCCGCGCACCTCCTTCTCCTTGACCGCGAAGGTGGCCACCATGGCGGTCATGGCGCCCGCGACCATCAGCGTCACGCCGGTGTCCAGCAGTACCAGGACGACGAGGGTGAGCACGATGGCCCCGACCGTGCGCAGCCCCGCCATCAGCCGCAGTAGCCCTGGGTCGGATGCCGCGAAGCGCTCCCAGGTACGCGTCCCAGTCCGCCGTATCGCTGCCAGCACGCCGCCGTACACCCCATTTTTTGCCATGATCCGGAGTGCTCCAGCATCGCACGCCTGCTCGGACAGGCTTCCGCCGCACCGGCCCGGCCCTCCCGCGCCCCTCCCCGCTCCCCTCAACTCACCGCATTCCTCCCCTTGCAGACATTTGCCGCCCACGCCTCATTCCTGGTGTTCCTGGTGTTAGTGAGGCGTTAGCCGTTCATCAGTGGCGGCTCCCAGGGTGGGTGGTGCGCAAACGAACCAGAGCGCACCGGTCGGCCGCGAGGCCCGGATCGTCCGCATCCCGACCCCCTTCACGGGGTGCCGACGGAGCCGGGCGGGTGGTCGGTGGTGCGCGAGCAATGTTCTCCGGGTGCCGGAGAAGAGGGAGTTGATGACTGATGACGATGCGTGGGCTGCGTTCCGCCGCCACCGTTGCGGCCGCCGTCGCGCTGGTCGCGGGTGCGGGTGCCGGGATGGCCTCCGCGGCGGGTGCCACCGGCGCCGCTGCGGCCGGCGCGTGCCGGCCGGGGACGCTGAAGGTCACGACCACCGACGCGGGTTCGAGCCAGGCCGGGATGAATCACCAGGGCACCTACCTGAAGGTGACCAACACCGGCGGCGGCACCTGCGCGATAGGCGGCTACCCGGGGCTGGCGCTGGAGGGCTCCGGACACACGGCGATCAAGACCACGGCGCAGCACGGTGACACCTACTTCGCCAAGGACCCGGGGATGCACGGGATCACCCTGAAGCCGGGCAAGAGCGCCTACGCGGACCTGGTCTGGACGCACGCCGGGCCGTCGTCCGCGCAGGCCAAGTACCTCCAGGTCGCGCCGACGGGCAGCAACGCGCACAGCGTCGTGCCGTTCGACCAGGCGGTCGACGGCGGCAAGCTGGCGGTGACCGCCTGGGCGGCGACACCCCCCGGCGCCTCCTGACCGCTGCCGGAACGCACCGGGGGCCGACGCACCGTGCGTCGGCCCCCGGCCTCTTCCCGCCCCGCCGCCGCTCGTGCGGCCGGGTCAGCTCCGGGTGCCGGCCAGCAGGGCGCGGTACCACTCCACGGTGTCGTCAAGGGTCGCGTCCAGCGGGGTCGGGCGGATGCCGAAGGCCCGCTCGAAGGCCGTGGAGTCCACGATCTGCGGCTCGGTGTGCTGATAGAACATCTCCGCGTACTCGGCCATGAACTCCGCGTCGAACGGCCCGAAGGGGCGGGGTTCGGTGAGCACTGCCCGCTGCAGCGGGCGGCCCACCCGCGCCTCGATCATCCGGTGGATCTCGCGGGTGGTGACGGCGGGCGTGGTGGGCAGGTGCCAGACCCGGCCGTCGCCCTCCGGGTGCGTGCCGAGCGTGGCGAGTCCGGCCGCCACGTCCCGGATGTCCGTGTAGCTGTGCGGCAGATCGATGTCGCCCATGGCGAGGACCTCACCGCCGCTCAGCGCGGCCGGGAAGACCGCTCCGCCGAGCGTCGAGTTGAGCACCCCGGGCCCGACGAAGTCGGCCGACCGGCCGAGGACGACCCGGGCGCGCCCCTCACGGTGGGCGGCGAGATACCGCTCGTCCAGCTGCGCCCGCATCCGCCCCTTGCGGCTGGTCGCCCGCCACGGGGTGTCCTCCGTCATCACCGCGCCCTGCGTCGGGCCGTACGGATACAGCGTGTCCAGGACGACCAGCCGCGCACCGACGGCCTCGACGGCGCCCAGCACCGCGGACTGGACCCGGGGCATCACCTCGACCTGACGGTGATAGGCGACATTCACGCAGTGGTAGACGACCGCGGCGCCCGCGACGGCGGCCAGCGCCCCGTCGGCCGTGCTCACATCGGCGGCGAACGGCTGGACGCCCTCGGCGGCGTTCTCCGGTGCCGAGCGGCTGACCAGTCGTACGGCGTAGCCGCGGCGCACGAGCTCACCGGCGAGCGTGGTGCCTGCGGGGCCGGCGCCCAGGACGACGTGCAGCGGGTGTGAGGCAGCGGACATGGCGGTTCCTTCTCTCCGGGCCGATGGCCCTGCGTGTTTCGGTCCCTCGCTTCGGTTAGAGACCATAACTTTAGCGATGGAGGATCGCAAGAGGGCTGTTGGCTACGATCGGCGATGACGCTTCACGCTTGCTTCAGACCGTCGCGAACGCAGGAGGAGACCATGGCCGCCGAGGCACGCAGCCCCCGGGCGCGCTACCGCGAACAGAACCGCGCGGAGATCAAGGCGGCCGCGCTCCAGCAGCTCGCCGAGGGCGGCATCCAGGCCGTCGCGCTCACCCGTATCGCCAAGGACATGGGGCTGTCCGGCCCCGCCCTCTACCGCTACTTCGCCGGCCGGGACGACCTGCTGAGCGAGCTGATCCGGGACGCCTACGACGAGGTGGCGCAGGCCGTCGGGCAGGCCGGCGGCGCGCCCGCTGACGGTCCGCGCGCCGCCCTGCACGCCCTCGCCGACGCCTACCGGGACTGGGCCGTCGACCAGCCGCACCGCTATCTGCTGATCCAGGGCACCCCGCTGCCCGGATACGCGGCGCCGCCCGACACCCTGCTGCGTGCGCGGGCCGTCCTGGGGCCGTTCCTGAAGGTGTTCGCCGCGGGGACGCCCGCCGAGGCGCTGCGGCCGCTCGTCGAGGAGATGGCCGCCTGGGTCCGCACGGAGGAGGCCGTCGCCGACTGGCTGGCGGAGCACACCGTGCTGGCTCCGCGGGACGCCGCCGCGGGGACCGCGCTGGCCGGCACGGTGCTGGCCTGGTCGCAGCTGCACGGCACGGTCAGCCTGGAAGTGTCCGGCCAGTACGCCGGGATGGGGCACCGGGCGCGCACCCTGCTCACCGCGCAGATCGACACCCTGGCCGACTCCTTCCAGCTGTAGCCGCGGACCGGGGCGGACGCGGGCCCCGGCCGGCAGGGTCACCGGGTGCCGTGCGCGCCGGCACCCGGACCGGTCGGCCGCGGTGGATCAGCGGCGGGCGGGCTGGCGCGGCGGCATCCAGTGGTGGACGGTGAAGTCGCCCTTCTCCAGGGTCTCGAACGGGGCCGAGCCCAGGCACTTGCCGACGCCGTTCTTCGGCAGGCCGTCCATCGCCCAGCTGTAGCCCAGCCGGTCCTTCCGGCCGGCGTCCAGGACGGTGAAGCCGAACCGCTTGCCCCTGAGGTCACCGACCCGCGGCAGGCCCGGTGCGCTCTTGAAGTGCGTCTCGGTCACGACGCCGGTGGCGACGGCCACCGGCCCGCCCGTCAGCAGGCAGTCGATCCGGCCCTTGAAGTAGCCGCCCCAGTCCTTGCCGAGGTGGTGGCTGACGTAGAAGGTGCCGCGCGCCCGGTCGGCGAAACCACGGGCGTTGAAGCGGAAGTGGACGTTATCGCCGGGCCGCCGCGCGAGCTTGGCGGAGCCCGTCAGCGACGGCTCGTCGGTCATGTGCCGGGCGGCCGTGGTCCCGGCCCCGGCCGCCGCGGCCGGGCCGGTCAGGACCGGGGGCAGCGCGGTCGCCGTGCAGACGGCGAGGGCGGTGGCGGCCACGGCGAACGGGCGGCGGATGCGGGGCATTGCGTCCTCCTGCGGATCAGGCAGACACCGGAACCGGTGCGGCAGGGCGTCGGTTCCCCGCTGAGCACCACGCTCCCGTCCACCGCGCCACCGGGCATCGCTCCACAGACGGGTGCCGCTCCGCCCCGTGGCGGAGCGGAAAGGGGACCAAAGGCCGATGCCGGGCGAGCTGCGGTTACCCGTTCCGGGCCCGGCCGTGGGGCTCGTGCCGGGCCGCTCAGTATCCGGACGGGCGGACCAGCCCCGACTCGTAGGCGAAGACGGTGGCCTGGGTCCGGTCACGCAGGCTCAGCTTGTTCAGAATCCGGCCCACATGGCTCTTCACGGTCTGTTCCGCCAGGAAGAGCCGCTCCGCGATCTCGCCGTTCGTCAGGCCCTGCGCGATCAGGGACAGCACCTCCGTCTCGCGCTCCGTCAGCGTGCCGACCCGGTCCTTGAGCGGGGCGCGCGGCGAGCTGGTGACCCGGGAGAACTCGGCTATCAGACGCTTGGTGACGTTCGGGGCGAGCAGGGCGTCACCGGCCGCCACCACCCGTACGGCCTCGGCGAGTTCGTTCGCCGAGGCGTCCTTCAGCAGGAACCCGGAGGCGCCGGCGCGCAGCGCCTCGTACACGTACTCATCGAGGTCGAAGGTGGTCAGGACGAGGACCTTGACCTCGGCACCGGCCGGTTCGGTGAGGCGGCGGGTCGCCTCGATACCGCCGAGCCGCGGCATCCGGACGTCCATCAGGACGACGTCCGGCGCGAGCCGGCCGACCTGGTCGACGGCGTCGAGACCGTCGACGGCCTGGCCGACGACCTCGATGCCGGGCTCGGCGTTGAGCAGCACGGAGAACCCCTGACGGACCATCACTTGGTCGTCGGCGATCAGCACACGGATGGTTGTCATGGAACAGGCTCACCGGGATCGGCAGGCGTCGCGGCCTGGGCGGGCAGAATCGCGGTCACTTCGTAACCGCCGTCGGGGGTGGGGCCGGTGGCGAGTTCGCCGCCGAGCATGGTGGTCCGCTCGTGCATGCCCAGCAGGCCGTGGCCGGCACCCGGTGAGGGCGGGGCGGGCCGGTCCGGCGCGGAGTTGGCGACCCGGATGGCCACCCCGCCGGCCCGGTACCCGACGGTCACCCGCACCTCCGCGCCGGGCGCGTGCCGGATCGCGTTGCTGAGGGCTTCCTGGACGATACGGAACGCCGACAGCTCGACTCCCGGGGACAGCGGGCGCGGCTCGCCGGTGACTTCGGTGCTGACCGTGAGCCCGGCTCCGCGCACCGTGCCGACCAGCTCGTCCAGCCGGCCGAGCGTGGGCTGCGGGGCGTGCCGCACACCGTCCGCCGCGGCGTCCTCCGAGCGCAGCACGCCCAGCACCCGCCGGAGTTCGGTCAGCGCCTCGACCGCGTTCCCCCGGATGCCCGCGAGGTTCTCCCTCAGCTCGTCGGTGGGGTCCTTGACCAGATGCGGGGCGACCTGCGCCTGGATCGAGATCACCGTCATGTGGTGGGCGACCACGTCGTGCAGCTCGCGGGCGATCCGGTTGCGCTCCTCCAGCAGCGTGCGCCGGGCCCGCTCCTCGGCGGTGAGCACCTCCAGCTCGACGAGTTGGACGCGCGCCACCCGGCGGGCGCGCAGCGCGGCGCCCACCACCACCGCCAACGTCAGGGTCACGGCGTCCTGGACGACCGTCACGTCGTGGACGGAGGACGCGAGGACCGGAGCGGCCTCACCCGGCAGGGTGCTGTGGTCCGGCACCGGCGCCATGAAGACCAGGGCGGACATGGCCGCCAGGAGCGAGAGCCCCAGCGCCTCGACCGCGACACGGGGCCGGACCCGCAGCGCGAGCAGGAACAGCACCAGGGCGTGCAGGGCGATGCCCGGGATGCTCCAGGACCACAGCGGGGCGTGGCTGACCTTGAGCGGACCGGCGTCCCTGGCCAGGAAGAGCGCGAGCGTCGAAATCCACCAGGCGGGCACCGGGCGGGACAGCGCGAGGACCACGGCGCCCGACTGGAGCGCCGCGAGCACCAGAGCCGTCGTCAGCGCGGCCGGCCCGAGGTCCCCCTCGTACTGCACCGCGTTGAGCCAGCCCATCAGCACCGCCACCAGCACCACATGGGCATGCGGCAGCCGGCCCAGCCAGCGCAACCGGGGCAGGGGGTCCCGCGCCACGGTCCACAGATCCTCGCGCAGGGTACGCGGAACCACCCGCACGGCCGCCCACAACCGCCGACCCACGCTTCTCCGGCCCCCCTGGCTCACATCGTGCATCCTAAACATGCCCCACCGTCCTGCTCCTGACGGGGCGCCCGGGCCGCAGCGCCTCGGTGCCGCCGCGTCGCCCCTGCTCATACGTGCGGAACGCGGCCCAGCACACCAGCAGCGCCAGCGCGAACACCGGCAGCCAGGCCAGCCGGGCGAGGACCCAGCCGGCTCCGTCGGGAACGGTGTGCAGACCGGGCAGGAACCCGCCCGTGAGCAGTCCGATCGCGGTGACCGCCATCATCGCCGTCTGGTGCCACAGGAAGAGCGTCATCGCCGAGAGGTTCATCAGCACCACCGCCGCCCGGGCCGCGGGGCGACGGAGCAGCCGCCGCAGCGGGCCGAGGAGCAGCAGCGCCGCCCCGGACTGGGCCAGACCGAAGGTGACGGCCGCGAGGGTGGGCGGGTTGAGGTTGGATATGGCGGCACCGGGCACCCCGACCATGGCCGCCGGGTAGCCGGCCCACAGGACGAGTGCGGCGGTGCTGACGGCGCCGCCGAGCAGCAGGCCCCATCCCGTCGCCCGGCTCCGCAGCCGGTCCCGGGCCCAGGCCGTACCCAGGCAGTACGGAACCAGCCAGCCGGCCGCGATATTGACCCAGCCGAGCCAGGCCGGACCGCCCAGGCCGAACCGGATCAGATCGATGTGCAGGACGAGGGCGAGCGGCCACAGCGGATGCAGCCGGCTGACCAGCGGAGTCGCCGCCGTCAGCGCGGCGAAGACCAGCAGGAACCAGAGCGGGGACAGCGCCAGCCGGGCCAGCGTGCCGACGGTCTCCAGACCGGCCCCGGCGACCAGCAGCGCGCCCGCCACCAGACTCCAGATCGCGAGGACGGCCACCACCGGCCGGAACAGCCGGGCCGTGCGGGCAGCGAGCCACCGGCGGTATGTTCCGCCCCGGGCCCGCGCGCCGGCCCAGCTCTTCGCCGCCATCCGGCCGCCCACCAGGAAGAAGACCGCCAGGGTCTGGAAGAGCCAGGACGCCGGGGTGAGTTGCGGCAGCAGGCCGAGGGGGCTGACGGCGCGCACCGTTCCGCTGTCGGCGACCAGCGCGGTCACCAGCCAGTGGCCGAGCATCACCCCGAGAATGGCGAGCGCGCGCAGTGCGTCGACACCCAGGTCCCGGTCGTCCGGCGTCATGGCGGCGGTCCGCCGGATCAGTTCACGCATCGTGGCTCTCCTCGGAGGGCGCCCGGCCGGAGACGATCCGGGCGAGATTGCGCAGGGACACCGAACCCGGCGCGAGATAGTCGCTGTGGCCTCCGGGACCCGCCGGGAAGACCTTGGCGCCGAACGCGGGCGTGACCGGATCGGCACCCAACCCCAGCGTTCCGAAGGGGAGTTCCACCTGCCCGTGCGGCACGTCGGCGATCCAGTCGTCGTCGCCCCGGCCGGCCCACACGGTCGCCGGGGTGTGCAGCGCGGCGACGTTGTCGGCGCCCGCGCCGGGGCTGCCGAACAGGACGAGGTCCGTGACGTCCAGCCCCGGCGCGGCCCGGCCGCAGACCACGGCCGCGTAGGAATGGCAGAGCACGGAGACCCGGGCGCCGGGACGGAGCCTCGCCAGGTCACCGGCGAAGGCGCGGAGTCCGGGAGCGGCCTGTGCCGCGCGCCCGGGGGTGAGCACATCCGGGCCCACCGTGCTCGGTGTCCGGTACCCGAGCCAGGCGATGACGGCGGAGCGGCCGCCCAGTTCCCGCTGGAGCGCCACGGCGCCGTCCCGGAGACGCTTGTACCGGTCGAGGTTGGTGTCCGAGCCCGGCACCAGTACGGCGATCCGCTCGGCGCGCGCCAGGTCGCCGTAGACCTCGGTGGTGCGGCCGCCGTCACGGCCGTCGAAGAACAGGAACTGCCGTTCCGGGGCTGCCATTTCGCGCAGTGCCGCGGCGCGGGCCCGGTCGCCGTGGGCCTCGGCCATCCGCTCCGCCGCGCGGATGCCCTCGCGGTGGACGGCGTACCGCTCGGCGAGCGCGCCGGGCCCGGCGTCCCGCAGCGGGGCGAGGACCCTCGGGGCGGGTGCCGGGACGGCCGCGGGACGGGCCGCACCCGACACGGGCACCACCACGGAGGTGACGACGAGAGCGGCGAGCAGAGTGCGCAGCGGACGGCTGCCGCGCGGGCGGGACGCCATAGGGGATGGTCCTTCCGTACCGGAAGCCGGTCGTGCTTCCGGTAGTGAAGGTAAGGAGCGGGGTGCTTGGTCGACGTCCCGCCGGGGAGCGTACTTCCGGGCTGGCTCTCAGGTATGAGGGGTAGGGGAGGGAGCAGCGCACAGCAGTGCTCGCCTGTTACCGCGTCAGCCCGCTTGCACCGCAGGCGTGTTGTGGGCCACTCGACCCGTCATGGGGCTCCGAGGCCGACAGGAGAACGCCTTCTCACCATCTGAGAGCGCCCTGTGTTCCTAGATCATGTGTGCTTATGATCAGGGCCCGCTCACCAGCGGATACGCGGCACACAAACCGAGGGCCCCCTTGGTTTCGCGTGCCCGAGGCAGAGCGCCGACCCTGTGCGCACTTCCGGCTTTCCGTGTGGCATATCCCGCCACCGCGGAATGGTTCGCGGCCTCCCTCCCCACTCCGGGAGGGACGGCCGTAAGCGGGACAGCCACAGGTGATGGCCGCCGGCGGCCGTGCCCCGCTCCCAACACCCCCACTCTGCCGCGCTGTTCGGCTTTACTGCTCGCTACCGTGACCCCGTGCCGGTGTGCCTGCCCACGGTCATGAAGGTCGAGTGGAGGAGTACCACACCCGATGTCCCTTACTACTCAGCCGCCGCTGACCGGTCAGCGGCCGACCCCGCCGGCGCCGCCCCGGACGGCGTCCAACGGCCCGGTGACACTGAGCATTTCCGCGCAGGAGCTGTCCGGTTGCCGCTTTCTGATCTCGCCGCTGCTGGAGGTGCTGGCGGCCGGCGAGGCCCTGTGCGGGCAGCATCCGGCCCTGCTCGGCTGGCGTCGTCGCGTTCTGAAGTGCGCCGCCCGGCACGCGGTCACCTTCTCCCAGGCCGCGGTGCAGCACCCGACGCGAATGGTGGCGGGGCAGTTGCTCCGCCGGCAGGACGGGGCGACCAGCCGTCAGGAGGCCGACTTCGCGGCGCTCGGGCCGCTGGAGGAGGCCGCGCGTGCCTTCTTCCAGGAGTGCCTCGCCGGTGACTGGCCCCGGATCAGGACCGCCCTGGAGTCCGATGTCGCCCTGCGCGCCCACGGCCTGGCGGCCTGCGGCGCCCGGCAGGTCGTACGCACCCTGCCCGGCCTCACCCTGCGCGACGTACGCGGTGAGCCGGGCGGCGTCGAGCGCGGGCTGATCCTGGTGCCCTCGGTCTTCCAGCGGACGAGGGTGCTGCTGACGAACGAATTAGGCTCCGTGGTCACCTACCCCGCCTCCGGGCACCGCCGGCTGTGGGACGACAACGAGGCGGTGGCCGCCACCCGGCTCGGCGCGCTGCTCGGCCGCGGTCGCGCGGCGGCACTCCTCAACATCGGAGCCGGCTGCGGGACCACCGAACTCGCGGACCGGCTGGGTGTCAGCGCGGGAACCGCCTCGGTGCATGTGACCGCGCTGCGCAACGGTGGCCTGGTGGCCACCCATCGCGTGGGCAAAGCGGTCAAACACGTGCTGACCCCGGTCGGTTCGGCGCTCATCCTCACGCAATTCACCGCAGAGCCAAAGGCCGCCCCTCAGTCATTCTGACGGCTGGGTAAGAAGTGCGCGTCGCTGCGTCCGGCCGGGCCGCAGCGCCGCGCACTTCTTCATTCGGTCAAGAAAAAACCATTTCGGGAACCGGAGGCGTCCGGCCGGCGTCACGGGCGTCAACTTTCGCGCCGACCAGACGATCCGACGGCCAACGAGGCGGTTGGTTGAAGATTTTGACTCTGCCTCAAATGCATGGACAGTGCGAAATCCGGGGAGTTGACTGCGGTTCGAAGCACAGAACTCGTAATCCGGCTGTGCGTCGAAGGAAAAGAGCTGACTCCGCCATCGGTTGGGATTTCCCACAAGGAGCGTAATGACTGTTGAAGCTGCCATCGGGACCAGCTGGACCATCAGTCCAGAGTTCGTGTTCACGGATGCGGAGCGCGAAGCGCTGGAGGATTCACTCGACACCGTCACCGCGAATCCCTATCGCCTCTACCACGCCCACCGCTTCCAGGTGGGCCAACTGATAGCCGGCGGTGCGGTACCGGAGCGATTCCGGGCCTATGTCGATGGGCTGGCGACCCGCGACCGCAGCACCGAGCCCGTCGTGGTGCTGAAGAACGTCCCCTACGACCGCGATGTCCCGGTGTTCGACTTCGACCAGCCGGTGCGCTCCAAGTACGAGCTGAAGAAGACCTTCGTCGCGGAGGGATTCCTCGCGCTGTTCGCCCAGCTGGCGAACACCCCGGCCATCGGGTACGTCAACGTCAATGACGGCGACGTCTTCCAGGACATCTACCCGCAGCGGCATCTGCAGGGCAGCCAGTCACAGAAGGCGCTGCGGCAGATTCACTTCCACAAGGACCTCGCGAACCACTTCGTACGGCCCGACCAGGTCTACATGGTCGGTATGCGCAGCAATCCCGTGAACGAGGTCTACACCTCGTTCGTCCGGAACATCGACGTCATCTCCGCCTTCACCGAGGAGGAACTGGAGCTGCTGCGCTCCCACGAGTTCTACACCCCCTTCGACGACCTGAGCACCATGGGCGGCGGCCGGGTCGAGCTCGGCGACGCGGACAAGCACCCGATCATCGGTGGCCGGGGCCCCGAGGACCTGCGGTTCTTCGAGAACCGGACGGTGGGGGTCACCGAGGCGGCCAAGGCCGTCGTGCCCAAGGTCGCCGCCACCCTGCACGCCCTCAAACAGCGGGTCTTCATCGAGCCCGGCGACTTCGTGATCACGTACAACAACCACACGATCCACGCCAAGGAGGTCGTCGAGGTCGGCGATCCCGAGGCGCTGCAGAGCCGCTGGATCATCAAGACGGTGAATGTGGACGACATGGCGCCGCACCAGGGCCATCTCGTTCCCGGCACCGACTACCTCATCAACGGCTGACCGGCGGACCGCCGTCGCCGCGCGCGGGATTTTCGTATCCTGCGCGGGTGAGGATTCCCGCGACACGGCCCGCGACGCCGCTCGGCATCG
Source organism: Streptomyces sp. NPDC001219 (assembly GCF_053597915.1). NCBI lineage: Bacteria > Bacillati > Actinomycetota > Actinomycetes > Kitasatosporales > Streptomycetaceae > Streptomyces > Streptomyces sp. NPDC001219. The sequence goes on from NZ_JBSFJF010000005.1 coordinate 160,053, forward strand.
CCGCCTGGAACCGTCGTCCAGGGGCGCTGAAAGCCGGTGACCCGGCGCGTCTCTGGCTGACGCACACCGGTGATCTGCTGTCCGCGGCCGAGGAATCGGCCGCCTCGGCGCTGAGTCCGGAGGAGCGGGCCCGTGCGGCGGCATTCCGGCGTGCGGAGGACCGGAACACCTATCTGGTCACCCATGTCGCGCTGCGGATGCTGCTCGGCGGGTTCCTCGGAGCCGAGCCGTCGCGGGTGCCGCTGGAAAGGGACCCCTGCCCCTTGTGCGGTGGCCCGCACGGCCGTCCGGTCGTGCGCGGAAACCCGGTGCACTTCTCCCTCTCCCACACCGGCCATCTCGGCCTGATCGCACTCGCGGCGGTTCCGGTCGGTGCCGACATCGAGGCCGTGCCCGGCCCCGGGTCCGTGCTCGACGTCGCCACCGCCCTGCACCCCGACGAGACCGCGGAGTTGACGGCCTGCCGGGAGGAGGAGCGGGGTGCCGCGTTCGCGCGGGTCTGGGTCCGGAAGGAGGCGTACCTCAAGGGCCTGGGGACCGGCCTCGGCCGTGATCCGTCCCTGGACTACCTGGGGACGGCGGCCCGCGGGGCCGTGCAGCCGGACGGCTGGGAGATCGGTGATGTCGAGGCGGGGGAGGGGTACCGGGCGGCCGTGGCCGCCCGTGTCCCGGAGTAGCGGAGAGGCGTGCTTTTCCGGCGCGGTATTGATGCGATACCGCGCCGGTCAATCCCCTTTGCCGCAAGGCCGGATGTACGGTCAGTGGCCGGGGCCGGACGTCCTGTGATCCCAGCCACCTGCGATTGATCTTCCTCGCGGCCGACTGCTAGTTTGGGGCCGACAAGCTCAAAATTGCTTGCGCGTCGGGGGCACACCAGGTCATCACCGGGAAAGCGACCCCGCACCCTTTCTCTTGTCGTGGCACAGCACCACGGCAATCACCCTCTCAGTCGCCCGGCAGCTGCATCAATTCGTCGACGGCACCGCATTCCTGATCAACGGTTAGCAACCGGCCTCAAGAGAAGATCGAGAACCGAATGTCGCTGGCAGCAAGTCGGCCGAAACCGATATCGCGCACCCATGGTGTCGTGGCCACCGCGTACCTGAGCCTGTTCATGGTCTCCGCGGACAATTCCATCATCAACACCGCGGTACCCAGAATCTCGGCGTCCCTCGGGGCCGGTACACCGGCCGTGCAGTTCGCCATCGACGCGTACATGCTGGTGTTCGCCTCGTCGCTGATCATCGCGGGCGGTTTCGTCGACCGTATGGGGGCGCGCCGTTCGTACGCCGTGGGCGTCACCGTGTTCACGGCTGCCTCGCTGCTGGGTGCCTTCGCGCCCTCGGTGCCGGCGCTGGTGCTGTCCCGCGCGGGCATGGGCGTCGGCGCGGCGTTCATCGTGCCGAGCATCTTCGGACTGTTCGCCACGGAACTGTCCGACAGCGGCCGGCGTCGCGTACTGGCACTGTGGCCGGCCGTCGTCGGACTGGGCGTGGCCATCGGCCCGGTGCTGGGCGGGCTGCTGCTGACGCGGTTCTGGTACGGATCGATCTTCCTGATCAATGTGCCGGTCGGGGTGATCGCCCTGACCGGCGCCGCCACCCTCATCCGGCGCCGGGAACCGGTGCCCACCGCGGCGCGCCCCGACCTCGTCGGCGCGCTGTTGCTGCTGACCGGTGTCGGCGTCTTCGCCTCGGCGATCATCTTCGCGGCCGACGACCGGCTGCCCGGCTGGCTGCGAGGCGGCCTCGGCGCCGTCGGCCTGCTGGCGCTCATCGGGTACACCGTCCATGAACGGCGCACCGACCGGCCGCTGTTCGACCTGGGCTACTTCCGGGTGCGGACCTTCACCGGGGCCGTCGTGGCCATGTCCGGGCTGTTCTTCGCCCTGTTCGGCACGGTGTTCCTGGCCGGCCAGTTCACCCAGTACGGCCTGGGCTGGAGCCCCTTGCAGGCCGGCGCCGGCCTGCTGCCGCTCGCCGTGGGCCTGACCGCCGCCTCCCTGACCTGTGCCGCGATCACCGCACGGACCGGGCCCAAGGCCGCCGTGGCAGTCGGCCTCGGCCTGGGCGCCGTCGGCTGTGCGCTCTGTGCCCTGGCCGCCATGGATCTGCGCTATCCGCTGCTCGCCGCGGGCCTGTTGTGCTGCGGGCTCGGCATGGGGCTGTCCGTCGGCCCCGCCCTGACGCTGATCGTCAGCAGCCTGCGGCCGGACGACGCGGGCGTCGGGTCCTCCGTCAACGCCATGTTCCAGCAGATCTGCGGCGCCGGCGGCGTCGCGGTCATGGGCCTGGTGTTCTCGGCGGGCTACGGGTCCCGGATCGCCTCGGTGCCCGGCCTGCCGGACGCGGCCCGGTCGGTGAGCGCGGGCCATGACCTGCTCGTCCACGGCTCCGGGCGGGCCGCGGCCTGGTTCGCCGACGGCGTCAGCTCCGGCCTGTTCGCCGCCTGGACCACCGGTGCGGTGGTGGCGGCGGTCGCCACGTTCACCGTCCTGGCGGTTCTGCCCGCCCCCACCCCGAGTACCTCCGTGACGTCCCGTCCGCGAAAGGTGAACGCCTGATGACTACGGAAACCGGCGGCATGCTGTGCGCCGCGATCGCCGCGCATGCGAGCGACCGTCCCGAGAAGACCGCGCTGTCCCGTGGCGACCACCGCCTGACCTACCGTCAACTTGCCGCCGCCGTGGACACGTTGGCCGCACGGCTGGGTGAACTCGGCGTAGCGGCCGAGGACGTGGTGGTCATCGACCTGCCGGTCGGCTTCGACACCGTCGTCGCGATGGCCGCGGTCAGCCGGGCCGGCGCCGCCTTCACCCTGCTGGAGCCGGATCTGCCGGACCCCCGCAAGCAGCTGATCATCGACGACTGCCGCCCGGCCGCGCTGATCACGGAGGCGGGACCGGCACGTGGCCCGCAGCCGGGACCGCCGCTGGACGAACGGCTGGTCCGCCGCACCTCACCGGCCGCCTACGTCGGCTACACCTCGGGCTCGACCGGGGTTCCCAAGGGCGCCGTCATCGAGCGGGCCGCCCTGGAGAACCACGTCCTGCGCACCATCGACTGGTACGGCCTGACCTCGGACGACACCCGGCTGCTCTTCTCCTCCATCGCCTTCGACCTCGCGCTGGAGCAGATCTGCACCACGATGGCCGTCGGCGGCGAACTCGTCTTCCGGGACGAGGCGTTCGTGTACGGCGGAGCCGAGGACTTCCTCCACCACTGCCACCGGCTCGGCATCACCGTGCTGAGCCTGCCGACCGGCGTGTTCAACCGCTTCGGCGCCGAACTGGCCGGATCGGCCGGGCACATCGCACCGGGCCTGCGGCTGGTGATGGCCGGCGGTGAGGCGCCGACCCAGGGCGCCGTGACCTCCTGGGCGAACGTCGCGCCGGGCGGCACCCGCGTGGTGAACGGCTACGGCCCGACCGAGACCGCCGTCGTCGTCTGCTACCGGGACCTGCTGCCCGGCGAGCCCGTCGCGATCGGCGCCCCGATCGACGGCGTCCGGTTCCGGCTGGCCCCGCTCGGCGCCGGGGAGGACGCGTCCGAGCTGGTCATCCAGGGCGTCGCGGTCGGCCGTGGCTACCTGGGGCGGGCGGCGTCGTCCGCGGCGTTCTGTGTGCGCGACGGCGAGTGGTCGTACCGCACCGGCGACGTGGCCACCGCGCGGCCCGACGGCGGCTACGACCTGCACGGCCGCTTCGACGCCCAGGTCAAGGTGCACGGCGGCTTCCGGGTGGAACTCGGCGAGATCGTCTCCCGGCTGCTGGCCGTGGACGTCGTCCTCGACGCGCTGGTCGTGCCGTTCGACGGCGCCGGCAGCCGGCTGCTGGCCGCGTTCGTCCGGCTCGACCCCGGGCTCGCACCGCCCGAGGACCCCGAAGCGGCGCTCGTGCGGCAGCTCGCGTCCGCGCTGCCCGACTACATGGTGCCCTCGCAGGTCACCGTGGTGGACGAGTTCCCGCTGACCTCCCGCGGCAAGGTCGATCAGGCGGCGCTGGCCGAGCGCGCGCAGCACCGGCCGGGCGGCGACGCCGGGGAGGAGGACGGGGCCACGGACGTCACGGCGCAACTGCGGCTGGCCTGGCGGCAGGTGCTGGGCAGCCCGCCCCAGGACGGCACGACGAGCTTCTTCGCGGTCGGCGGCAACTCGGTCCGGGCGATCGAGCTGATCACCCAGGTGCGCAAGCGGCTGGACGTGCCGCTGCGCGCCGCCGAGCTGTACCGGACACCCGGGTTCGACGCGCTGGCGCGGCTGCTGTCCGACCGCCGCGAGGGCATTCCGACCGCGCACCACACCACCGGCACCACCCTCGTCCGGATGCGTCCGGCCGGCACGGACCGGCTGTGGGTCTTCCTCCCGCCGCTGTCCGGCGCGGTCACCCGCTATGCGTCGATGTCCCGGATGCTGCCCGCCGACGACACCGTGTGGGCCATGGAGACCCCGCCCGAGCTGTCCGGCAAGGGCATGGCGGCGCTCGCCGACGGACTCGCCGACGTCCTGCTCGCCCACGACGTCGACCGGTACGGCACCATCTGCGTGTCCGGGTTCTCGCTGGGCGGTGTCTTCGGCTACGAGGTCGCCCGCCGGCTGTACGACCGCTGTGGTGACAAGGTGCGGGCCCTGCTCATCGACCCGCCGGACCCCGGCGCCCACCGCGTGCGGCTGGAGGACGCCTTCGACATCTTCGTCCGCGTCGGCTGGTCGATCCCGGTCCCCGCGGAGCGGTTCGTCGACGCGGACGGCGGGTTCGACCTGGCCGCGGTCACCGCGGCGGCCAAGGACGCGGGGACCCTGGCGCGGGACGCCGGCCGGCAGGAGATCGAGGACGCCTGGTCGGTGTACGCCTCGAACGCGCGGGTGCTCGACGACTTCGTGCTGAGCCCGCCCGACGGCCTGCCGGTGCGCATCCTGCAGGGCGACACCGGGGGCGAGATCGACTACGCCCGCCGCGGACCGACAGCCGTCGACGCCGGCGGCGACCAGCCGTGGACGGCCGGAGCCGCTCTCGGCCAGTGGCGGGACATCCTGCCGGACGACGCCGTGGACCGGCTGCCGGTCGACCACTTCGCGCTGCTCGAAGCACCCAACGACGTGCTGGTCAGGGACTGGCTCGACGCCCGCGCGCAGCGCTGACCCCGGCCGGCGGCACCGGCGCCCGACCTCACCGGAGGGCGCCGGCCGTCCGGCACGCCGCCGGACCGCTCAAGGCACCGGCGGCGCGCGTTCCGGCCCTACGGTGTCGCCATGGTGCGCGCCGACCGGTCCCGGGCCGACCGACCGGACGGGCCTGCGGCCCCGGGCCGGTCCCTGGCCCCGCTTCTCGCGGTCTGTGCGGGCTACTTCATGGTCATCCTCGATGTGACCGTGATCAACGTCGCCGTCCCGGTGGTGGGACGGGAGCTGTCCGCCTCGCTCACCGGAATCCAGTGGATCACCGACGGCTACACCCTGGTCTTCGCCGGACTGCTGCTCACCGGCGGCGCGCTGGGCGACCGGCTGGGCAACCGCCGGATCTTCTGCACCGGGGTCGTGGTGTTCACCCTCGCCTCGGGGGCCTGCGGACTGGCCACGGACACCGGGACCCTGATCGCTGCCCGGCTGCTGGAAGGGCTCGGCGCGGCGCTGATCGTGCCCGGCTCCCTGGCCCTGCTCCAGCAGGCCTACCCGGCCCCCGCCGAGCGCTCCCGGGCGTTCGGCCTGTGGGGCTCCATGGCCGGTGTCGCGGCCTCCGCCGGCCCCCTCCTCGGCGGCCTGCTGGTCACCACCGCGGGCTGGCGCTGGGTGTTCTTCGTCAACCTGCCCGTCGGCTGCGCCTGCCTGCTGCTGACGCTGCGTCAGGTGCCCGCTTCGGCCCGGCGCGCCGACCGGCCCGTGGACTGGCCGGCCCAGTGCGCGCTGATCGCGACGGTCGCCCTGCTGACCACCGTCCTCAACGAGGCCGGACGGCGGGGCTGGACGGACCCGCTGATCCTCACCGGAGCGGGCCTGTGCCTGCTGACCGCCGCCGCGTTCGTGCTGCGTGAGCGCCTGGCCCGCACCCCGGTGCTGCCGTTGCGGCTGCTGGGCTCCCGTGCGATGGGCGGCGGGGCGGCCATCGGCCTGCTGTTCAACTTCGCCTTCTACGGCATGATCTTCACGGCCAGTCTGTACTTCCAGCACCTCCGCGGCCTGACCGCGCTGCGCACCGGGCTCGCCCTGTTCCCGGCGGTGGCCATGACCATGTTCGCCTCCGTGCTGTCCGGGCGGCTGGCCCGCCGTACCGGACACCGCCCGCTCGTGGTCACCGGCATGCTCCTGGGGGCGGCGGGCCTGGCGGGCTGGGCCGCCGCCGGACCGGACCCGGACTACCTCCTGCTGGTGGGGCCGATGATGGCGGCGGGCTTCGGTACGTCCTTCGCGCTCACCGGATCGACCGCCACGGTGATGTCCGCCGCCCCGGACGCGTACTCCGGCACCGCCTCCGCGCTGTTCAACACCGCCCGCCAGATCGGCAGCGCCGCGGGCGTCGCCCTGGGCGGCTCCCTGCTGGCCGCGGCGGAGAGCTTCCCGGCCGGGCTGCGGACCGCCATGGCCATCGGCGCGGGCGCGTACCTGACGGCGGCCGTCCTCGCGTGTCTGTGCGTCACGCCGAAGGAGCCCGGCCGGGCCGCCGGCTGAGGCGCGGCGGTCCACGGCGTACGGCAACTGTGGCGAGTTGTCGTGGTATGTACCCAGGACCGGCCGGTCGCGCGGCGAGCGATGAGTTCTCGCCGGCCCGGGAGTCACCCCTGGTACCGGCAGACTCCGCACCCGAAGGGCAGCACCATGAGCACACTGATCGTCACCGCCTTCGTCACCCTGGACGGCGTCATGCAGGCCCCCGGCGGGCCGGAGGAGGACGTCGAGGCGGGCTTCGAGCACGGCGGCTGGCAGGTCCCGTACGTCGACGACGACTTCCTGGGCCTGATGACCGGGGTCTTCGAGCGGACCGCCGACCATCTCCTGCTCGGCCGGAAGACCTACGACATCTTCGCCACCTACTGGCCCCGCGTCACCGACGAGAACAACGCGATCGCCGTCAAGCTCAACACCATGCCCAAGTACGTCGCCTCGCGCACCCTCAGCAGTCTGGAGTGGCAGAACTCCCATCTGCTGGAGGGGGACGCCGCGGAGGCCGTCGCACGGCTCAAGAAGCAGCTCGACGGTGTGCTCATGACCCAGGGCAGCAGTGACCTCATCCGCACCCTGCAGCAGCACGACCTCGTCGACGAGTACCGGCTGCTGATCAACCCGGTGATCCTGGGCACCGGCAAGCGGCTCTTCGCCGAGGGCGCCGCCCCCACCGCCTGGAAGCTCACGGAGTCCCGCACCACCGGAACGGGCGTCCAGTACTGCGTCTACGCACGCGCGGGCAAGCCCGAGTACGGCACCTTCGAGCTCGACGAGGAGGGGTGAGGGGACCCCGGATGCGGCCTCGCGCCGACCGCGAGGCATGACCGGCCCCGGCTGCCGCCGTTGGTGTCAGAGGGGCGCGGCGCCTTGCGTGGTGTGTGGAGTGCGCGGGCGGGGGAGGGCAGGGTCGGCGTGGGCACCGGTCCTGTGCCCGGCCGGAGGTCTCCGGGCCCCGCCGGCCGGCAGGCGCCACGGCCGGGACGCCCCGGAACGACGGCCGCGCGGCCCTGCGGGCGGCGGCAGTGCACGGGCGGAGCCCGGACCAGTGGAGCGCGAGGCGAAGGGCGTGTGTCGTGGGTGTCGGTTTCACGGAACGGTCGAAGTCAGGGACGTCGGTGGCGTCAGTGGCGGCGGCGTCGGCGGTGCCGGAGCGTGTCGTGCTGGCAGCCCGTCCCCAGGCGGCGCTGCGCCTGTACTGTGTGCCGCCCGCCGGGGCCGGCCCGGACTGCTATCTGCGCTGGGCGCCGTTGCTGCCGCCCTGGATCGAACCGTGCTCCGTGGCGCTGCCCGGCCGGGGCACCCGTGCCGACGAACCCTCGCTGACCGACCCCGCGTACCTCAGCGCCCGGCTCGCCGCGGTACTCGACGACTGGACCGACCCCCGTCCGTTCGCCGTCTTCGGACACAGCGCGGGCGCACTGCTGGCCTACGAGGCGACCCGCCATCTGCGGCGCACCCACGGCCGGCTGCCCTCGCTGCTGGCGGTGTCCTCGCTGTCGGCGCCGCACCTCGACGCCTACACCGCGGGCCTGCCGCCGCGGCTGACCGCCGGGCTGGAGGGCATCCGGGAACTCGTCGGCCCGATCCCCGACCAACTGTTCGCCGACGCCCGCCTGATGGCCGCGGCCTGCACCCCGCTGCTGGCCGACTGCCTGCTGCTCCTGCACTACCGGCACCGCCCCGAACCGCCCCTCGACGTGCCGCTGGCCCTCTACGGCGGCGAGGGCGACCCCGTCACCGGAGTGCCGGACCTCCAGGCCTGGAACGACCTGGTCACCACACCGGTCCCGGCGCAGCTCTTCCCCGGCGGCCACACCTACCTGCACACCGAGACCAAAGCCCTGGTCGGCCGGCTCGCCGGCACCCTGGACGCCACCCGCAACCGCCCCGTGGCCACGGCATGACGGCCGCCGCGCCGGACCGCGCCCCGGCGGTTCCCGGGCGCCGGGCGGCAGCGGCCGCCGTGGTGTGTCTCGGCCTGTTCATGCTCGGCCTGGACCTGACGGTCCTCAACGTCGCGGTGCCCGACCTGCAGAGCGGCCTCGACACCTCCACCGCACAGGTCCAGTGGATCGTCGACGGCTACGCCCTGGTCCTGGGCGGAACCGTGCTGGCCGTGGGCGCCTTCACCGACGCCTGGGGAAGGCGGCGTTCCTTCGTCTGCGGCGTGGCGGTCTGCGCGGGCGCCTCGCTGGGCGGCGCACTGGCCGACCAGCCGTGGCAGGTGATCGCCGCGCGCTGCACCATGGGGGCCGGCGCCGCGCTGCTGATGCCGGCGACCCTGGCGGTCCTTCACCATCTCTTCCCCGAGGCCCGGTTGCGGAGCCGGGCCATCGCCGCATGGGCCGCGGTCGGCGGCATCGGCGGGCTGTGCGGTCCGGTCATCGGCGGCTGGCTGGTGGAGCACTTCTCCTGGCGCGCCGCCTTCTGGATCAACCTGCCCCTGGCCGCCGTCCTCATCACCCTGGCCCTGCTCCTGGTGCCCGAGTCCCGTGCCCGGCGGCGCGGCGGCTTCGACGTGCCCGGTGCCGCCCTGTCCGCCGCGGGGCTGCTGGTCCTGGTGTGGTCGATCACCGAGAGCCCGCACCGCGGCTGGACGAGCCCGGCCGCACTGACCGGATTCGCCGCCGCCGCACTGCTGCTGGCCGCCTTCGTCCGCCGCCAGCTGCGCACGCCCGCGCCCATGCTCCCGCTGTCGCTGCTGCGGGTGCCCGCCATCGGGGTGGCCGCCGCGGCCCTGGCGCTGATGTCCTTCGCCATGTTCGGGGCGCTGTTCGTGCTGACCCTCTACCTCCAGGGAGTGCTGGGCTTCAGCCCCTGGCAGGCCGGACTGCGGACCCTGCCGCTGCCGGCCGGACTGGCGCTCGGCGCGGTGTGCGCGGTGCCGGTACGGGCACGGCTCGGCGGCCGGTTCCCCGTCGTGGGCGGACTGGCCCTGGTGTCTGTCGGCTTCGCCATCCTGGCGACCACCACCCCGGACTCCGACTACCCGCACTGCGCGGCCTTCCAGCTGGTGGCGGGCGTCGGCGCCGGACTGGTGGCGGCCGCGGCCACCGAGTCGGTGATGGGCTCGGTCGCCACCGAACGCGCCGGGCTCGGCTCGGCCATCAACGACGCCACCCGCCAGGTCGGCTCGGCCCTCGGCGTCGCGGTCCAGGGCTCCCTGCTCGCGGCGGTCTTCACCTCCCGGCTCTCCGCCTCCCTCACCGATCTGCACGCCCCCGCGCCGGTGGCCGCCGCGGCCCGGCACAGCATGCTGTCCGTGCCGGCGCAGGCGATGCGGCTGCCCGGCCCGCTGCGCAGCAGTGTGCTGGCCGCCGCGCGCCGGGCCTTCACGGACGCCATGACCCTCACCGCCCTCGTCGCCGGAGCCGTCACCCTGCTCACCGCCGTGGCCGCCGCCCGCTGGCTCGGCCGGCCGGACCGCCCCCACGGCGCGCCCGGAGACGGCCCCGCCCGGCTCCGCGGACCGCAGCCGGCGCCCAGGGAAGAGGAGCACCCGGCGCTATAGAGCGATAAGTCACTCGTTCAGAGGTGCCTTCAGGTTCCTGGCCCGGGGACGCGGTCGGCGACAGTAGAGCGCGAGCCCGACCCCTGCGCACCGGCCCCCGGTGCCGGCCGCCCCTCCGCCCGCCTGGAGCCACGATGAACGCCCCGTCCGCACCCGCCTGTCCCACGGTGCCCCGGGCTCCTGCCGCGCGGACCCGCGGCGCCGGTCCGCGGCGACCCCTAGGGCGTGTCGTCAAACTCCCGCCTGCCCCGGGCGAACGACGGGAGTTTGACGACAGGTCCTAGCCCTCGGATGGCGCCCCGCCCACGGCGGCCGGCACCCCCACCCCAATCGAAGGAGTCATCCGTGCCCACCAGTGCAGAGCTGATCACCAGCACCCTCACCGAGACCTTCGACCTCGACCCGGCCGAGGTCACCCCCGAGCGCACCTTCGAGGAGCTGGGCCTGGACTCCCTCGCGCTCGTCGAGATGGGCCTGATGCTCCAGGAGCGCACCGGGATCTCGCTGGACGACGTGCCGATGCGGACCACCATCGGCGAACTCGCCGCGCTGATGGACCGCAGCGAGGCCGACCAGGCCCTGACGGCCGCGCCGAACAGCGGCAGCTGATGCCCGGTCAGTGCCGCGAGGTCGCCGTCACCGGACTGGGCGTCGTCAGCCCGGCCGGGATCGGCGTACGGGCGACCTGGGACGCGCTGCTCACCGGCCGGTCCACCGCCGCCCGGGACCCGGGGCTCGCCGGACTGCCGGTGGACATCTCCTGCCGGGTCCCCGACTTCGACACCGCCCGCCTCGTCGGCCGGAAGGCCGCCTGGCGGCTGGACCGCTTCGTCGCCATGGCCCTCCTCGCCGCCCGGCACGCCGTCGCCGACGCGGACCTCGACCCCACCGCGTGGGACACCGCACGCGTCGGAGTGGTCATGGGCACCGGCACCGGCAGCATGGAGCGCTATGTCGCCGAGTTCGCCAAGCTCGCGGCCGGCCGCCCGCTGGACATCTCGCCCCTCGCCATCACCCGCAGCGTGCCCAACATGGCGGCCGCCGAGATCGCCCTCGACCTGACGGCCACGGGGCCCAACTTCGCCGTCTCCACCGCCTGCGCCTCCGGCACCAGCGCCCTCGGCATCGCCCGCGACCTGCTGCGCGCCGGGACCTGCGACATCGTGCTGGCCGGCGGCGCGGAGTCCGCCCGCCACCCCATCCCCGCGGCCTGCTTCCACCGTATGGGCGCGCTGTCCCAGCGCACCGACGACCCCGCGGGCGCCTGCCGCCCCTTCGACGCCGGGCGTGACGGCTTCGTCCTCTCCGAAGGCGCCGCCGTCCTGGTGCTGGAGCGCCCCGAGCACGCCCGCGCCCGCGGAGCGAGCCCCCGCGCCCTGCTGGCCGGTTACGGCGCGAGCTGCGACGCCTACCACTACGCCGCCCCCGACCCCGAGGGCCGGGGCGCCGCGGCCGCCCTCACCGCGGCGCTGGCCGACGCCGGCCTGACGCCCCGGGACATCGACCACGTCAACGCGCACGGCACCGGAACCCGCCTGAACGACCTGGCCGAGGCCCGCGCCCTGCACGCCGTCTTCCCCGAGCCGCCCGCCGTCACCTCTCTCAAGGGCGCGCTCGGCCACGCCATCGGCGCGGCGGGCGCCATCGAGGCGGCCCTCACGGTCATGAGCCTCCAGCAGAACACCATCCCGCCCACCGCCAACCACGAGGACCCCGACCTCGACATCGACCTGGACATCGTGGCCAAGGCCCCGCGCAGCACGCCGCTGTCCGCCGCCGCCAGCACCTCCTTCGGCTTCGGCGGCCAGAACGCGGCCCTCGTCCTCCGGTCCGCCTGACCCGCGGACCAGGGCGCACGGCCGTCCGCTCCACCCCGTCGCGCCGCCCCAACGGCCCGACGGCACCACCTCGTTCCTCACCGCCAGGGCGGCCGAAAGGGGCAGCACCGTTATGCGAACCGTCAAGGGCCCCACCGACCACGTGGTGGTGGTCGGCGCCGGCCTCTCCGGTCTGTCCGCCGCGCTCCATCTGCTCGGCGCGGGACGACGGGTGACGGTCGTCGAGCGGGCGGCGCTGCCCGGCGGCCGGGCCGGCCGGATCGAGAGCGGTGGCTACCACCTCGACACCGGCCCGACCGTGCTGACCATGCCGGACCTCGTCGAGGAGGCGTTCGCGGCGGTCGGCGAACGGCTCACCGACCGGATGGAGCTGCTGGCCCTGCACCCCGCGTACCGCGCCCGGTTCGCCGACGGCAGCGAACTGGACGTCCACACCGACCCGGAGGCCATGACGGCCGAGGTCGAACGGTTCGCCGGGCCCCGGGCCGCCGACGGCTACCGCCGGCTGCGCCACTGGCTCCGGCAGCTGTACACGGTCCAGCGCCACCGCTTCATCGACACCAACTTCGACTCCCCGCTGCAACTGCTGCACCCGGACCTGGTCCGTCTCGCCGCACTCGGCGGATTCGGCCGGCTCGACGACCGGATCGGCCGCTTCCTGCCCGACGCCCGGCTCCGCCGGGTCTTCTCCTTCCAGGCGCTGTACGCCGGGGTGCCGCCCGCCCGCGCGCTGGCCGCCTACGCCGTCATCGCCTACATGGACACCGTCGCCGGGGTGTACTTCCCCCGCGGCGGGATGTACGCGCTGCCCCGGGCCATGGCGGACGCGGCCACCGACGCCGGTGCCGCCTTCCGCTACGGACACCCCGTCACCCGCCTGGAACGCACCGGAGACCGGATCACGGCCGTGTGCACCCCGCACGAGCGCATCCCCTGCGACGCGGTGGTCCTCACCCCCGACCTGCCGGTCGTGCACCGGCTGCTCGGCCGGCGGCCCCGCCGCCCGGTCCGGCTCCGCCACGCGCCGTCCGCGGTGATCCTGCACGCCGGCACCGACCGGACCTGGCCGCGCCTGGCACACCACACCCTCTCCTTCGGCGCCGCCTGGGAGCAGACCTTCGAGGAACTCACCCGCACCGGCCGGCTGATGAGCGACCCCTCGCTGCTGCTCACCCGCCCCACCGCCTCCGACCCCCAACTCGCCCCGCCGGGACGCCACCTGCACTACATCCTGGCGCCCTGCCCCAACACGGAGACCGGCCCCGGCGCCGGGGCGTGGCACGACCTCGCCCCCCGCTACCGCGACAGCCTGCTCGCCGTCCTCGAACGCCGGGGACTCACCGGCATCGACGCCGCCATCGAGGAGAGCCACCTGGTCACCCCGGCCGACTGGACCGCACAGGGACTCGCCGCCGGCACGCCGTTCTCCGCCGCCCACACCTTCGCGCAGACCGGCCCCTTCCGCCCCCGCAACCTCGTACACGGCACGGAGAACGCCGTACTGGCGGGCTGCGGCACCACCCCGGGGGTCGGCGTCCCCACCGTCCTGATCTCCGGCAAGCTCGCCGCGGCGCGGATCACCGGACTGCGGCCCCCGCGCTCCGCCGCCGGTCGCTCCCGCCCCGCCATGAGAGGCATCCCGGCATGACCGCACGCGAACTGGACGCCGCCGGCGTCACCGATCCCCGCCTCCGCGAGGCCTACGCCCACTGCCGCCGGCTCAACGCCCGGCACGGCAAGACCTACTTCCTCGCCACCCGGCTGCTGCCGGCCGCCCGCCGCCCGGCCGTCCACGCCCTCTACGGCTTCGCCCGCTGGGCCGACGACATCGTCGACGACCCCGCCACCGGCCACACCACCGCGGACCGCGCCCGCGCGCTCGACGCCCTCCAACGCCGGCTCGACGACGCGCTGCGGGGCGGCGAGAGCCCCGAACCCGTGGTGCGCGCGCTGGCCCACACCGCCGCCGTGTACGGCATCGACCACCGCCACTTCACGGACTTCATGGCGTCGATGCGCAGCGATCTGACGGTGACGGACTACCCGACCTACGCCGCTCTGCGGCACTACATGCACGGCTCCGCCGCCGTGATGGGCCTGGAGATGCTGCCGGTGCTCGGCACCGTCGTCCCCCAGGAGGAGGCCGCGCCGCACGCCGCGGCCCTCGGCATCGCCTTCCAGCTCACCAACTTCCTGCGCGATGTCGGCGAGGACCTCGACCGCGGCCGCGTCTACCTCCCCGCCGACCTGCTCGCGGCACACGGCGTGGACCGCGCACTGCTCCGCTGGAGCCGGGACACCGGCCTCCCCGACCCGCGGATCACCACGGCCCTGCGGGCGGCCGCCGAACACACCCGCGCCGTCTACCGCGAGGCGGCCCCCGGCCTCGCCATGCTCGACCCGGTCTCCCGTCCCTGCATCCGCACCGCGTTCGTCCTCTACGGAGCCATCCTCGACGCGGTGCGCGACGACGGATACGCCGTGCTGCACCGCCGCGCCGCGGTCTCCCGCCGGCGCCGCGTGGCCACCGCCCTCGGCGGGCTGGCCCGGCTCGCCGCCGTCCGCGTCACCGCCCGGCCGCCCGGTGTGCCGCGCGGCCGGATGCCGCACCACGTGCGGGAGGAGACCCCATGACCCAGGAGGCCCGCCGCCCCCCGCGCCTCCCGCTCCGGCTGCGCCGCGGTCCCCAGCCCTGGGAGCGCCAGCGCCCCACCTGGCGCGACGCGAAACCCGCGCGCATCGACGCCGCCGTCAAGGCCGCGCTCGCCCGCCCGTCCGGCAACTGGTACGTCCTCGGCGCGGCCCGCGACATCGGTACTCGGAGTGCCGTCGGCCGCACCGTCGCCGGGGTCGAGGTGGTCACCTGGCGTGACGCCGGCGGACGCCTGCTCGCCGGACCCGGCGCCTGTCCGCACCTCGGCGCGCCCCTCGCCCAGGGCCCCGTGCACTGCGGCATCCTCCGCTGCCGGTGGCACGGACTCGCCCTGGACGGCGCCCCGTTCGCCGGCTGGGAGCCGTTCCCCGCCCATGACGACGGGCTGCTGGCCTGGGTGCGGCTCGACGCGGTGGGCGGCGAACACCCGCTGCCGAGTCCGCTGGTCCCCGCCCGGCCGCGGCCGTCGGGCACCGTAGCCGCCGTCTACACCGGCACCGGCGGGTGTGAACCCGAGGACGTGGTGGCCAACCGTCTCGACCCCTGGCACGGCGCCTGGTTCCACCCCTACTCGTTCGTCGACCTCACCGTGGTCGACACCCCCGCTGAGCACGGCGGGGAACGGGCCGGCGGCCTCACCGTCGAGGTCTCGTTCAAGGTCGCCGGGCGCGCGGTGGTACCGGTCACCGCGCTGTTCACGGCCCCCGGCCCCCGGACGGTGGTGATGCGCATCCTGGAGGGCGAGGGGCAGGGCTCCGTGGTGGAGACCCATGCCACGCCGCTGGGCCCCGACGACCGGGGACGCCCGCGCACCGCGGTCATCGAAGCGGTCGTCGCCACCTCCCGGCGCCCCGGATTCGCCCTGGCGCGCGCCGCCGCGCCCGCCCTGCGTCCCCTGATGCGCGCCGCCGCGCGACGGCTGTGGCGGGACGACCTGGCCTACGCGGAGCGCCGTTGGGAACTGCGCAGCAGCGGACGCCACCCGGGCTGACCCCGGCCGCCGGGCGTCCGCCCCGACGGCCTCGGCCCGCGGCGGGCCCGGGTCACGGCCCGGCCCGTCCGGCCAGCCACCGCAGCGCCGCCGACCGCCCCCTGTCCGGCACGGTCCACAGGGTCTGGCCGCGCACGCCCCAGCGCGCCAGCAGCGCGTTCGCCGCGAGGAACCCGGTCGTCGCGGCCCGCTCCATCAGCGCCACCGGCAACGAGGTCCGTACCGTGTCGCCCGCGACCACCACCCGCGGGTCGGGGGTGTGCACGGTGGGCCGGTCGTCGAAACCGCCCACCGGGAACAGCGGACAGTCCGCGCGCCACTCATGGTGTTGGTCGGTGATCCGGACACCGCGGGTCTCCGGGTAGACCGTGTGCAACTGCTCCACCAGGCGCCGCTGTTCGCGCTCCCGGTCGGCTCCGGGCGGGACGGCGTAGGCGTGCAGTTCGAGCACCGAGCCGCCGGTACGGGCCGACCAGCGGGCCGCCTCGCCCTCCCAGCGCTCCAGCACGCTGACGTTGTCCAGCGACCCGAATCCGCTGGTGCCCAGGAACCCGGGCCGGTCGGCGGACACCCGCCGCTCCAGCCACAGCCGCGACACCAGGAAGGGCGGCGCGGTCCGCAGCCGCCCGATCCTCGCCCGCCAGTCCGCGTCCCCCAACTCGGGTGACGCGGCCACGAGCCGGCGCAGCCCGCCCGTGTCCAGCGCCAGCACCACCGCGTCGAACCGGCCGTCCGCGCCCGCCCCGGCGACCCGCACCCCGCCGCCCGCCACCGGCGCGACGCCGGTCACCTCCGTGTCCGTGCACAGCCGGACGCCGTGCCCCGCGAGATACCGGCCGAGGGGCTGCCACAGCGCCTGCGGGAACGGCTCGTCGGGCACGTCGAACAGCAGCCCCTCACTGGAGCCGAGGAAGTAGATGTGGAACATCAACACCAGCTCCGCGGCCGACAGTTCCCGCGGGTCGGCGAAGAAGCTGCGGGAGAACACCTCGAACGCGAGATGCCGGGCGGCCTCCGGGAACCGGATACCGGAGAGGAAGTCCCAGGCGCTGACCCGGTCCAGCCGCCGGTAGACCTGCGGCACCCGGACGTCCAGCAGCGGCAGGGCGGCGCCGGGACGCATCCGTGCCAGATCCCGCCAGGTGAAGGTGGGACTGAGCGCCACGAAGCCCAGCGCGCTCCAGGGCGGGGTCCTGGGCACCCGGGCGAAGCTGTCCCGCAGGCCCGAACGGTGGTGCAGCGGATAGTCGGGCAGCCGCCGCAGCATCCGCAGCCCCGGATCGGCCCGGCGCAACAGCCCCCGCAGGTTGTAGTACTGGGGGAAGAACGCGTGGAACCCGCGGCTCATGGTCGCCGGTGAGCCGTCGGCGAGCCGCACGGGCCAGCCCGCCAGCCGGCCGCCGAGGCCCTCGGCCCGCTCGTACAGCGTCACCCGGACCCCGCGCTCGGCCAGCCCGGTCGCGGCGGCGAGCCCCGCGATCCCGCCGCCGATCACCGCCACCGCCGGACCACCGGCCGCCGCCCGCTCCCGCCCCGGCGGCCCCGGCACCGTCCGGGCCCGCCGGTCGCGTCCGCGCCGCGCGGCCCCGCCACTGTCGTGCCTCCAGGTCACGCCTCCTCCCCGCGGGCACCGGCCGTGGCGGCGACGAAGGTGTGGGTGATGCCGGTCTGCCAGCCGGGCAGCGGCAGCGCCCGCACCTGCCGGAAGCCCGCCCGGCGCAGCCGCCCGGTGAACTCCGCCGCGGTGTCGAACGCGAGGACGCTGCGCCACAGATGGCGATAGAGCCCGGCGTCCCCCGCGAGCCGCCCGGCCGGCCGCAGGATGCCGCCGCACACCGCCGTCCACACGGCCCGGGGCACCGCCCCGCCGGACAGGGTGTACTCGTGCACGGCCAGCCGTCCGCCCGGCGTCAGCGCCTCCCGCGCCGCCGCGAGCACCGCGTCCGGGTCGGTGACATTGCGGAAGAGATACGCGGCGAAGACGGCGTCGAAGCCGCCGGGGTCACCGGGACGGCCGGTCACCCCGGCGTCGGCCAGGCGTTCCACCGGCGCGTGCACGAAGGTCACCCCACGCGGCCAGCGTTTGCCGGCGGCGCGGGCCAGCATGCCGGCCGAGGCGTCGACGGCGGTGATCTCGGCGTACGGTGCGACCGCGAGCAGCGCCGCCGTCGAGGCACCGGTGCCGCACCCCAGATCCAGCACCCGCAGCCCCCGGCCCCGGCCGGGCAGCCCCAACCGCCGTGCGGAGCGCCGCAGATGGCCGTGGTAGCCGGGGTTCACCGCCACCAGCCGGTCGTAGGTGCGGGACGCGTGGTCGAAGGCGGCGGACAGCTCGCCGTCGTGCAGCAGTGCCATGGATGTCTCCTCCGGTCAGGGGCGCGAGGCGGGCGGGGTCACCGCACTGCGGCGCGGCGTGGCAGCAGCGGGAGTTCGGCGACGGTACGGAGCATGGGCAGCACCGGGGTGCGCAGGCCGATGGCGACGTCCTCCCACAGCCGGGAGCGGCCGTCGAGGAACCGCAGCAGCCGCTCCGTCGGCACCGCGCGGAACAACCCGGTGAAGAACTCGGCGCCGTCCACCCGGCCGCTGTCCAGCGCCCGCAGCAGCACCGCGTCCATCGCCCGGTGCCGGACGGCGTGCGGGGGAGGCGGGACCGGGGGGCGGCCGGCCCGCAGCGCGGCCGCGATCCGCGCCGTCTGCCGCTGGACGGAGGCGAAGGTGTAGCCGGTCGACGGACGGGTGGCGCCCCCGGCGGTCCCGATGCGGAACACCGCGCGGCCCGCCCGGCGCGGAAAGCGGCCGTCGGTCATCGGGATCGCGCCCTGCTCGGCCGCCGTGACCCGGAAGGCGCCCAGCCGCAGCACCTGCCCGGTGTAGTGGCGCAGGGCCCGCTCGTACCCGGTGGTGTCCAGGGGCCGGCGGGAGAACTCCGTGTACTCCACGAGCGCCGCGCAGTCGCTGACCGGCAGGACGTATCCGAAGGACAGCCCGTGGCCGGGCTGCGGGGTACGGAAGTCCATCAGCTCCGCGGTCGTGGGGTCGAACGCGGGGCGCCGGGTGCGGACGAACCAGCCCCGGAAGTGCTGCTGGAGGGTGGTCCGCGCCGGCGGGAGCCGCCCGGGACGGGAGTCGAAGGCCCAGCGGGCCCGGAAGGTCACCGGTCGCCCCGCCGCGTCGTGGCCCCGCACCTCGGCCCCGCCGGGGACGTCCCGTACGGACTCCACCGTCGCCTCGGCGCGCACCACGCTGTCCTGTCCGGCGAGCCGGGCGTGCACCACGGACGCGAAGTCACCCGACCGCAGCATCTTGTACCGGAAGGGCTCGGGCCGTCCCGCCGTCGCCTCGCCGTCGGGCCCGTGCACCCGCAGCCGTTCCCAGGACGCCGTCAGGGCGTGGTCGAACGCGCCGCCCGGCGCCTCCCAGTAACACCAGGTCCGCTCCTGGGGGGTGAGCGGCCCGCGCGGTGCGTCGACCAGCACCACCCGCAACGGCGGGCCCCCGGGTTCGCACAGCCGGTGGGCCAGCGACAGCCCGGCCGCGCCCGCGCCCACGATGACGGCATCCGCGTCCCGCACGCCCAGTCCTCTCGCCGCCTCGGGGCCCCCGCGGCGATCCTCGCGCAGTCCCGGCCCGGGAGGCGGCATGTGACGCGCGGAAATACGGCGGCGCACCCGGGTGCGCCGCCCGGCGGGGCGTCCGCGAGAATCCTTCTCCCGACCAATCCAGGTGTCGCACGGCGCCGAAACACTCGTGACCACGTCACAGTCCGGAGGTGTCCATGCCCGTCGCAGCCCGCGGCGACCGATCCCCAGCGCCGCAGACCGGTGCCCTGGAAACCCTGCTCGGCCGCGTCTCCCGCGGCGACCAGCACGCGTTCGAGAGTCTCTACACGGCGGTGGCCGGCTCCGTACTGGGCCTGGTGCGCCGGGTGGTACGGGACCCGGCGCAGTCCGAGGAGGTCGCCCAGGAGGTGCTGATCGAGGTGTGGCGGTCCGCGGCCCGCTTCGACGCGCGGCAGGGCAGCGCGATGGCCTGGATCATGACGATGGCCCACCGGCGCGCGGTGGACCGGGTGCGCTCGTCCCAGGCGGCGGCCGACCGCGACCACCGGGCCGGGCTGGGCGCCTACACCGCCCCCTTCGACGAGGTGAGCGAGCAGGTCGAGCGGCGCCTGGAACGCGAGCAGGTGCGCCGCTGCCTGGGCCAACTCACCGACCTGCAACGGGAATCGGTGACCCTCGCCTACTACCGCGGCTACACCTACCGGGAGACCGCCGACCTGCTGGGGGCGGCGCTGGGCACGGTCAAGACACGACTGCGGGACGGACTCATCCGGCTCCGCGACTGCCTGGGGGTGTCGGCATGAGCACCATCGACCTGCACACACTGACCGGCGCCTACGCACTGGGCGCGCTGTCCGAGCAGGAGTCCGCCGCCTTCACCCGCCACCTGGCGGAGTGCCCGGCCTGCACCCAGGAGGTGCGGGAGCTGCAGGAGACCGCGGCCCGGCTCGCGCTGGCCGTGGCCGAGGTGCCCCCGGCCGGTCTGCGCACGCGGGTGATGGCCGCGCTGCCCGAGGTCAGGCAGGTGCCGCCGAGGGGCCGCCACGCGACCGTGGTCCCGCTGCGCCGGGGCATGCGGCACCGGCTGCCCTACCTCGCGGCCGCCGCCTGTCTGGTGGTCGCCGCGCTCGCCGGCGGACTGGCCGTCAACGCCAGGAACGAGGCCGACCAGCAGCGCGACCGCACCGTCCGCGCCGAACAGCAGACGGCCGCGATCAGCGCGCTGATGGCCGCCCCGGACGCCACCTTCCACACCACCGCGCTCAAGGGCGGCGGCCGCGGCACGGTCGTCGCCTCACAACAGAGGGGACAGACCGCGTTCCTCTACCACGGTCTGCCGGCGCTCTCCGGCAAGCGGGTGTACGAACTCTGGTACAGCC
The DNA here is from genome assembly GCF_053597915.1 of Streptomyces sp. NPDC001219. Lineage (NCBI taxonomy): Bacteria > Bacillati > Actinomycetota > Actinomycetes > Kitasatosporales > Streptomycetaceae > Streptomyces > Streptomyces sp. NPDC001219. The sequence continues at coordinate 180,645 of NZ_JBSFJF010000005.1, forward strand.
GCGACGGCGCCATGGAGCCCGCCGGGCTCGTCCGGACCGGCAGTTCCTCCGGCGCGATGCTGCTGACCGGCGGCCCCCAGGGCGCGGACGGCGTCGGCGTCACGGCGGAACCCCCGGGCGGCTCCAGCCGGCCCACCACCCCGCCGCTGGCCGTCCTGCGCGTCTGACAACCGGCTGAGCCGCACCGGCCGCCCGCCCGCCACGGGCCGGCGGCCGGTGCGGCCTGCCCCGGGCCGTAGCCCCCCGCCCGCCGCGTCTTGCGGTTCGGAACATCCCCACCAATCCGCACCGCCCCGGGCACCGAATCCCCCGGTGAGTGGGCCGCCTCCCGAACGTGGCGGCCCGCCGCGAGGCGAGGAGGCAGATGACCGTGGAGCGTCGACGGATCGCCGTGGTCGGCGGCGGGGTGGCGGGACTCACCGCCGCCCATGTGCTGGAGCGGGGCGGCTGTGCGGTGTCGCTGTACGAGGCGGAGGACCGTCTCGGCGGCCACGCCCACACCCACGACCGCACCCTGGCGGACGGCCGGGTGATACGGGTCGACACCGGGTTCATCGTCCACAACGAGCGCACCTATCCGCTGCTGCTGCGGCTGTTCCGCGAACTCGGGGTGGCCACCCAGGACTCCGAGATGAGCATGTCCGTACGGTGCGAGGGCTGCGGCCTGGAGTACGCCGGTGCCCGTGGCCCGGCCGGACTGTTCGCCCAGCCGCGCAGCGCCCTGCGGGGCCGCTATCTGCGGATGCTGACCGAGATCCGGGCCTTCCACCGCGCCGCGCGCACCACGCTCGCCACCGACCGCGGCGACACCCTCACCCTGGGCCGGTTCCTCACTCGCTGCGGCTTCTCCGAGTACTTCGTCACCCACTTCGTCACGCCGCTGGTCTCCGCGGTCTGGTCCTGCGCCCCCACGAGCGCCATGGACTATCCGGCCGTCTACCTGTTCCGCTTCCTGGCGCACCACGGTCTGCTGTCGGTCGGCGGCTCACCCCGCTGGAAGACCGTCACCGGCGGCTCCGTGGAGTACGTCAGCCGGATCGGCAAACAGCTCACCACCGTCCACACCGGTACGCCGGTCCGCGCCGTGCACCGCGCACCCGACCGGGCCCGGATCGTCGCCGAGGACGGCACCGAGCGCGGCTATGACGCGGTGGTGGTGGCCGTCCACCCCGACCAGGCGCTGCGGATGCTCGCCGACCCCACCGACGACGAACGGCGGCTCCTGGGCGCCTTCCGCTACTCGCGCAACACCACCGTGCTTCACGGCGACACCTCCCTGCTGCCCCGGGCCCGCGGGGCTCGGGCCTCGTGGAACTACCTGATGGCCTCCTGCACCGCCCCGGCGGACGAGGTGCGGGTCAGCTACCACATGAACCGGCTGCAACGGCTGGACACCGCGGAGGACTTCGTCGTCACCCTCAACGCCGCCGACCGCGTCGACAGCGACCGGGTCCTGGCGCGGATGGTGTACGAACACCCCCTCTACACGCCGGAGTCGGTCGCCGCCCAGCAGCGGCTGCCCCAGCTGAACACCGAGGTCACCGCCTACGCGGGCGCCTACCACGGCTGGGGCTTCCACGAGGACGGCTGCCGCTCCGGCGTCCACGCGGCCGCCGCCCTGGGGGTGCGCTGGTGACCCCCAGGGCGGCCGCACCGGCCACCGTCACCCCCGCCCTCTACGAGTGCCTGGTCTCCCACGCCCGTACGGCGCCGGTCCGGCACTCCCTGCGGCACCGCACCTACCTGTGGCTGATCGACCTCGACCACCCGCCGCGGCTCCCCGCCGTGCTGCGCCCGCTGGCCCGGTTCGACCCGCGGGACCACTTCGGCGGCACCGCGCCGTCCCTCCGGGCCGGACTGGAACGGTTCCTGACGAGCCGGGGCGTACGGCTGGACGGCGGGCGGGTGCTGATGCTCGCGCACGCCCGGGTCCTGGGCCATGTCTTCAACCCGCTGACCCTCTACTGGTGCCACGACCGGCACGGCGCGCCCGTCTGCGTCGTCGCCGAGGTGCACAACACCTACGGCGAGCGGCACTGCTATCTGCTGCGCACCGACGCACAGGGCCGCGCCGACGTCGCCAAGGACTTCTATGTCTCGCCGTTCTTCCCCGTGGACGGCGCCTACCGGATGCGGCTGCCCGCACCGGACGGCCGGCTCGACCTGACGGTGCAGCTGCGCCGCGGCGCCGTCCGGCCGTTCACCGCCACCGTGCGCGGCACCCGGCGGCCCGCGACCGCCGGCCGGCTGCTGGCCGCTGCGCTGCGCCACCCCTGGTCCACGGCCGCCGTCTCCGCCGGTATCCGCCGGCACGGCATCGCCCTGTTCCTGCGCGGGCTGCCCGTCAGGCCCCGCCCCCACCACCGTCTCCAGGAAGGCATGAAGTGAAGACCTCCGTCCCGGACCGCACCGCACCCGCCGTCGCCCCCGCCGCGCCGGCCCGTCCCCGGGTGGACGCGGCCAGGTGGCCCGATGTGGCGCGCGGTCCGCGCGGCTCGGCGGCGCGCACCGCGGTGACCCGGCTGCTCGTCCAACGGGCGTTCGCCGCCCTGCCGTTGCGCATCGCTCTCGGCGACGCACCCGTCACCGGCGCCGAGGGGCCCTTGGTGCGGGTGCACGACCCGGAGGCGTTCTTCCGGCGGATCGGTGCCGACGGGCTGATCGGCTTCGGCGAGTCCTACATGGCGGGGGAGTGGGAGGCGGACGACCTGGTCGGCGCGCTGACCGTCCTCGCCTCGCACCTCACCTCGCTGGTACCCGGACCGCTGCAACGGCTCCGGGGCGCCTGGGCGCGCCGCCGGCCGAGCGGCCAGCGCAACACCCTGGAGGGCGCCCGGCGGAACATCCACCGGCACTACGACCTGTCGAACGACCTGTTCGCGCTCTTCCTGGACCCGACGATGACGTACTCCTCGGCCGTCTTCCGGAAGCGTCCCGCCGGCTGGGACGACCTGGCCGCCGCCCAGCACCGCAAGATCGACCGGCTGCTGGACCTGGCGGGCGTCGGCGATGGCACCCGGCTGCTGGAGATCGGCACCGGCTGGGGAGAACTGGCCCTGCGCGCCGCCGCCCGCGGTGCCCGGGTCGTCTCGGTGACCCTGTCCCAGGAACAGCGCGACCTCGCCAGGTCGCGTCTCGCGCAGGCCGGACTCGCGGACCGGGTCTCGGTCGAGCTGTGCGACTACCGGCAGGTGACCGGCCGTTACGACGCCGTGGTGAGCGTGGAGATGATCGAGGCCGTCGGCGAGGACTACTGGCCCGTCTACTTCGACACCCTCGCCCGCCTGCTGCTGCCGGGCGGCCGGATCGCCCTCCAGGCGATCACCATGCCGCACGCGCGGATGCGCGCCACCCGCACGACCTACACCTGGATTCACAAGTACGTCTTCCCCGGCGGCCTCATCCCCTCCGCCGAGGCCATCGGGCAGTGCGCGGCAGCCGCCGGCCTGTGCGTCCGGGAGAACGACGGCTACGGCGGCCACTACGCCGAGACGCTGCGGCTGTGGCGCGAACGCTTCACCCAACGGACCGCCGAGGTCGGCGCGTTGGGCTTCGACGCGGTGTTCCGCCGGATGTGGGAGTTCTATCTGGCCTACTCCGAGGCCGGATTCCGCGCCGGCTACCTGGACGTCCGCCAGCTGCTCCTCACCGACGCCGCCACGACGGCACGGGACGGAGGCCTCCGGTGACGCGGGTCGCGGACCGTCTCGCCGCCCTGCTCGCCGGCCGTTTCGCGGGCGGCCCGCCGGTGCGGCTGCGGGCCTGGGACGGCAGCGAGGCCGGGCCGCCGGACGCCCCGGTGGTGATCGTGCGCTCCCGGCGGGCGCTGCGCCGCCTGCTGTGGCAGCCCGGTGAACTCGGGCTGGCGCAGGCCTACATCGCGGGCGACCTCGACCTCGACGGCGATCTGGCCGCCGAGCTGAGCCGGGTGTGGCGGGCGCTGCGTGAGGAAGGCCCGGCCGCCGCGCCACCCGGCCCGCGGCAGCTGGCGGAGCTGGCGCTCACCGCGGTGCGGCTCGGTGCGCTGGGCCCCCGCCCGCCCGCACCCGGCGCCCCACGGGCCCGGCTGCGCGGCACCCTCCACAGCGACGCCCGCGACCGGGTCGCCGTCAGCCACCACTACGACCTGTCCAACGACTGGTACGCGCTGCTGCTGGACCCGTCCATGGCCTACTCCTGCGGCTACTGGACACGCCCCGACGACCCGTCCTACGGGCTCGCCGACGCCCAGCGGGACAAGCTGGCACTGATCTGCCGCAAGCTGGGCCTGCGCCCCGGCGCCCGCCTCCTGGACATCGGCTGCGGCTGGGGAAGTCTGTCGCTGTACGCGGCAAGGGAGTTCGGGGCCCGGGTCACCGCGGTCACGCTCTCCCGTGAGCAGCACGCCTTCGTCGCCGACCGTATCGAGGAGGAGGGCCTCGGCGATCTGGTCGAGGTCGAACTCCGGCACTACCGGCACATCCGGGGCGGCGGCTATGACGCGGTGTGCGCGATCGAGATGGGCGAGCACGTGGGCGACGCCGAGTACCCGGCGTTCGCCGCCCGGCTGCACGCGCTGCTGCGCCCCAAGGGACGCGCGCTGGTCCAGCAGATGTCACGGGGCGCCACCGCGCCCGGCGGCGGTGCGTTCATCGAGGCCTACATCGCGCCCGACATGCACATGCGCCCGCTGGGCGAGACCGTCGGCCTGCTGGAGGCCGGCGGGCTGGAGGTACGGTCCGTCGAAGCGCTGCGGGAGCACTACGCCCGGACCATCGCCGCCTGGTACCGCACCCTGGAGGACCGCTGGGAGGAGTGCGTGGCGCTCGCGGGCGAACCGACCGCCCGGGTGTGGCGGCTGTATCTGGCCGGCAGCGGACTGGCGTTCACCGAGCGCCGGATGGGTGTCGACCAGATCCTCGCGGTACGTCCCACACCGGAGGGGGAGTCGGCGATGCCTCCGACGCCGGACGGCTGGACCGTCGGGGGAGCTGGGCGGTGACCGGATTCCCCTGGGCGGCGTTCGCCGCCAACCTCGCGGTGGCGGCCGGGGCGGCGTTCACCGTCCTGCTCCTCACCTTCGCGGTGGCCAGGGCCAGGGGTGTGCACCGGCTGGTGGACGTCGCCTGGGGAGCCGCGTTCGCCGCGGTGGCCCTGGCCGGCTACGGGATGTCCGCCGGCCACGGGGACGACGGCCGGCGGCTCCTGGTCACCGTGGCGACGGTCCTGTGGGGGCTGCGGCTGTCCGCCCATATCGCCTGGCGGGGCCGCGGGCACGGTGAGGACCCCCGCTATGACCGGATGCTCGCCAAGGCGCCCGGCAGCCGCGACGCCTACGCCCTGCGCAAGGTGTACCTGCTGCAGGGCGCCCTGGTGTGGCTGGTCTCCCTCCCGGTGCAGGTGGCGCAGTACGTGCCGGTGCCGCTGGGCGCGGGCGCCGTCGCCGGCGGCCTGCTGTGGGCGGCCGGCCTCACCTTCGAGAGCGTCGGGGACTTTCAGCTCGCCCGCTTCAAGGCCGATCCGTCGCACCACGGCCGGGTCATGGACCGCGGACTGTGGAGCTGGACCCGCCACCCCAACTACTTCGGCGACTTCCTCGTCTGGTGGGGACTGTTCCTGCTGGCCTGCGGCACCGTGCAGACCGCCGCGCTTGCCGTGGTCTCCCCGCTGGTGATGTCCTTGCTGCTGACGTACGGCAGCGGCAAGCGGCTGTTGGAGAACCACCTCGCCGACCGCCCCGGCTACGCCGCTTACCGTGCCCGCACCAGCGGTTTCGTGCCGCTGCCACCCCGTCGACACCCCCGCCCGGAGGACCCACGCCCATGACGACAGGCACGGCCCGGCCCACCGGCCCCGGCGGCGACGGACCGGGGATGCCGCACCGCCCGCTGGTGGTCCACCGCGGTCCGGACACCCCGCGGGCGGCGGTGCTCCTGCTGCACGGCGGGCGCGCCGACGGCCTCGGCCCGCCGCCGCGGCTCAACCTCCCCGCACTGCGGATGCGGCCCTTCGGCTCCGCGGTGTCCCGGGCCCCGCGCGGGCGGGAGGTGCTGCTCGCCTCCGTGCGCTACCGCTGCCGGGGCTGGAACGGGCCGCGGGCGGATGCCGCCCGGGACGCCCGCGCGGCCCTCGACGAGCTGGCCGTGCGCGCCCCGGACACGCCGGTGGTGCTGGTGGGCCACTCCATGGGTGGCCGGGCGGCCCTGCTCACCGGCGGCCATCCGGCGGTCCGCGGCATCGTCGCCCTCGCCCCGTGGTGCCCGCCCGGCGAACCCGTCGCCCATCTGCGGGACCGGACCCTGGTGCTGCTGCACGACGCGGAGGACCGGGTCACCGACGCCGAGGGCTCCTGGCTCCTCGCCGACCGCGCCCGGCGGGCCGGTGCGCGGGCCCACACCGTCGCCATGCCACGCGGCGGCCACACCATGCTGCGTGGCGCACATCACTGGCACCGGCTGACCGTGGACCTGGTCGCCGCCCTCCTGGACGGCGGGCCGCTGCCCGGATCGACCACCGGGATGCGCCCGGAGTAACCGCCCGCACGACACACCGTTCCCATGACGTGCAGTCAGCCCCGCCCATTCGGGCGGGGCATGAGGCGTTTCCGGGTCCGGTTGCCTACGCGGTGGCACATCACGGAGACAGTGCGTACGCGCTCGCCGCTTTTCAGTCAAGTGGAACGCTGGAAACGAGCAAAAGAGGCAACTAACTGACCAGATTGTCGCGTCTTCCGTGCAGAGTCATAAGGAGGGGCCTTCCACCCCTGCCCCGTGCCCAGGGCTCGGAAACCGGTCTTCGAAGGAGATGTAATGCGACCGTTTGCGTTGAGCTACGCCCGTCCGGCGGCGAAGTCATCGACCAGCACGCCGTACAGCTACGACGCCACGCGGCAACTCAACGTCCTGCCGGACGGACGCCCGGCCACATGCAGCCGGGCGGTACTGCTGGCCACCGGCACCACCGCCTCCACCGCCGGTTCCAAGACCCACTTCGACGACTGAGCACCGATGACCGTTCTGGTCCTGACCTGCGAAGAAGACTTGACGGCGGACATGGTGGTGTCGACGTTGCTGGACCGTGGGGTCCCGCTCGTCCGCCTCGACCCCGCCGACCTGCCCGGGAGGGTCTCCCTCTCGGCGGAGTACGCGGAGAACGACTTCCACGGATACCTGAAATCCGGGGAACGCATGGTGAGCCTGGACAGCCTGCGCTCCGTATGGGTGCGCCGGCCCGGTGTCCCCGGTGCCCGCACCGCGGAACAGTCCGCCTGGATCGCGGCCGAGGCCGAGCAGGCGCTGTACGGCATGCTGACCAGCACTCAGGCGCGCTGGATGAACCATCCCGTCGCGGCCGCGCAGGCGCGCTACAAGCCCTGGCAGCTCCGGCTCGCCCACCGGAGCGGCTTCCGGGTGCCCGCCACGCTGCTCACCACCTTTCCGAAGATGGCCCGGCAGTTCGCCGCCACCCACCAGGACCTGGTGGTGAAATCGGTGAGCGGAAAGCACCCCGGCGATCCGCCGATGGTGCTGCCCACCACGCGCATCAGCCCGGACACCGACTTCTCCGGAGTCGCGGCCGGGCCGACCCTGCTCCAGCAGCACATCCCCAAGGAGGCCGATATCCGGCTGACCTGCGTCGGCGAGCAGCTCTTCGCCGCCCGCAAGAAAGCCGATCCGGAAGAGGTCGACAGCCGCTTCACCCACCACGGCACCTGGGAGCCCGCCGAGGTGCCGGACGCCGTCCTCCGGGCCGTGAATTCCTATATGAGTACCGCTCAACTTGCCTACGGTGCCTTTGATTTCGCCGAGGACCCGGACGGCTGCTGGTGGTTCCTGGAATGCAACCAGGGCGGCCAGTTCGGCTTCGTCCAGTTGGAGACCGACCAGCCCATCACCCAGGCCATCGCCGCCTGGCTCGCCGTGGAACCCTGATCCCGGGGCGGCGGCCGACCGGGCGACCCCCGCGACCCTGCCGCCCTCCGGCTATTTGCTCAGCACGTTCGCGATCACGATCAGCAGACCGATCAGCACATCCACACAACCGACCCGAAAGGACGCCCCCCAGCGCCGCTCCGCCACCCGGGCCGCCCACACCCCCCAGCCGAACAGCGCCACCAGATTGAAACCCAGCGCGAACTCGATCGCGCTCTCCTCGCCCCACCACTCCAGGTGCGCGCCGAACAGCGCGGCCATGGTGGGCACCATCGCGGCCACCAGCGGCCATTCCGACAGCATCGAACGCACCGCGCTCGCGGTGACCTGTGTGTCATCGCTCGTCCGGTGCGCGATGGAGTGCGCGTAGCCGTGTGCCGCGGCTGACGCCACGGCCGTCAGCGCCACCCACAGCGCGTCGTAGCCGGGGTCCGGCGGCCTGCCCTCATGGCCCAGCGCCGCCGCCAGAGCGCTGGCGAGCACCGAACCGTACACCCCGCCGAACAGGAGCCGCTGCAACGGCTCCCTTCGTCCGGGCGACGGCTGCACGGGTACGCTGCGGCTTTCTGACAAGGCGCCACCTCACAGGACCGACGGGACTTCCCCGCCACGGGATGAACACCCGAGATGTAGCAGCCCCCGCCGCCGATCCGTCCGAAGCTGCGCCGACGGCCCCGGCGAATTACCTCCGCCCGGCGCGCCCGCACCACGCCCCTCGTGCACCACCCACCTCGCGCACCGCCGTGCCGTACGCGCCGTGATCAGGCGTGCAGGGTCAGCGGCGGGTGCGTGCCGTTCAGGTAGTGGTCGCCGATGTCCCGGAGCCGGTGGGTGGGGGAGGCCTGCGCCGTCAGCACCCGGGCGTTGCGCCAGAACCTGTCGAAGCCCAACGGGTCGGCGACGGGGCCGGCGCCCTGGGTCAGTTCCAGGACGCGGGTGGTGAGGCGCACCGCCGAGCGGCTGGTGACGGCCTCGGCGGCGGCGACCAGCACCGCGATGTCGGCACGCTGGTCGACCCCGAGCTCCGGCCCCGCGAGGAGCCCCCGCGCCAGGGCCTCCGAAGCCGACTCCACCACGGCCGCCGCGGTGTGCGCCTCGGTCGCCAACTCCCCATACGCGAGCAGGAGATAGGGGTCCGCGTCCGGACGGTCCGGGTACCCGCCCTCGTCCCGCCCGGTGCCCGCCCGGCCGCGCGGTGCGGCCCGGGTGATGTCCCGCGCCTCGGCGAGCGCCCCTTCGGCGACTCCCAGGCTGACGTGCACGAGGGCGAGCCGGAGCGCCAGCGGCGCGAGCGTGGCGAACGGGGCGAACGCGTGCTCGTCGTGCGGAACGGCGCCGAGCACCTGGTCGGCGGGGACCGGGACGCCGTCGAAGCTGATGCGGCCGGCCGCGGTGAGCCGCTGGCCGAGACGGTCGTTCTCGGGGTCGGCCGCCACGCCCGGGTAAGCCGGGTCGACCCATACGACGAGGGACTCACCGGTGTCGGCGCAGACCGCGCCGAGCACCAGCCGGTCGGCGACGGTCACGCCCGCGGCGAAGGACTGGCACCCGCTGAGGAGATAGCCGCCCTCGCCCGAGGTGAGGGAGAGGGCGGGCCCGGTGGCCGGCTCCGCGTCCGGGAGGTCGATGCCGCCGCCCCAGAGCCACTGCTCCGCGCTCGCCCGGAGTTCGAGCCCGTCGGCCCGTTCCGGAGTGCTGAAGAACCGTGCGCTCCACGCCAACACATAGTGGCGCGCCAGCAGTTCGCCGATGGAGCCGTCCGCCGCCGCGATCTCCCGGACGACCGCGCAGGCGGTGCGCCAGTCGGTGCCCCGCCGGGCGGGGCCGGGCGGTGTCAGCAGTGCGGGCAGCCCCGCCTCGCGCAGCCGGGCCAGTTCGTCGAACGGGGGCTTGCCGGCCCGGTCGCGGTCGAGCGCGTCGACCGCGAGGTCATCGGCGACCTCCCGGGTGACGCGCAGCCAGATCTCCTCGTCCGTACAGGGCTTGACCTGCGGGGAAGAGGGGCGCGCCGAGGGCTTCTCCGGCACCGCGGCCGGCTCCCTCCCGTCGGCCGCGTCGGACGCGGGCGGGCAGATCGGACCACCGGCCGACGGGACGGAACGCATCGGAGCGCGCACGCCCACCTCCTGGCTTCCCTAGTTTTCCCACTGGATTGATAGGGAAGAGAATGCTGCCGGGGCCGCGGACGGATCAAGGGCCGTTCAAGGGGCGGACAACCTCGTCTTGGCATCCGGACGGATGGTGCTGGTGTCGATGTTGGCGCTGGTGCCGACGGTCAGGGAACGGTGAAGGGCGGCGGGCGATGGGCGTCCCACGGTTCCGCGCGCCCGGACCGATCGGAGGGATGGCCCTTAGGGGTTCGTCCAGGAAGCGGGGTTCTCGGTCAGCTCGGCGACCTGTGGCGGAAGCTCGGCGGAGGCGACGTCGGCCAGCGACACACCGTCGAGGATCTCTCGGACGTTCGCCCGCAGCGCGATCCACAGCGGCAGCAGGGAACGGGCGGGCCCGGTGTAGGACAGCTCCGGCGGGCGGACCCCGCGCACCGACACCAGCGGCCCGTCCACGACCCGGATGACATCCGCGATGCTGATCGCCTCCGCGGGCTTGGCCAGCCGGTATCCGCCGTTGCCGCCGCGCCGGCTCTGCACCAGCCCGCCGCGCCGCATGTCGTTCAGGATGCCTTCGAGGAACTTGTGCGGAATGTCCTGGGCCTGGGCGATGGCCTCCGCCTTGAGCGGCCCCGCGTCCCGGGCGTCCGCGAGTTGCAGCGCGGCACGCACGGCATAGTCCGCTCTGGCTGAGATCCGCATGCCCCGCATTATCCCGTAAGGGGCCCGGCGCCGGTCCGCCGGGTGCACCGGTTCCCGCCGCCCGGCACACCCGCTCCGTCCGGTTGCGAGCCCGGACGACCGGACGGACGCTCGACGTACGGCATCGACTCCGAGGTGAGTGTCGTGGCAGACAAAGGCGTGCCGATACCCGTCACCCAGCCCGCCACCCTGGAGACGCGCGGACCGGGCAGCGTGCAAGTGGCCCTCGTCGTCAACGGCGTCTCCCGCATTCTGCACCTGGAACCACGGGTGAGCCTGCTGGACGCACTGCGCGAGCAGATGGCTCTGACCGGCTCCAAGAAGGGCTGTGACCAGGGGACCTGCGGGGCCTGCACGGTCTGGGTCGACGGGCGCCGAGTGCTGGCCTGTCTGACCCTGGCCATCACCTGCGAGGGCCGTGAGGTGACCACCATCGAAGGCCTCGCCGAGGGCGACGAGCTGCACCCGATGCAACGCGCCTTCCTGGAGCACGACGCCTTCCAGTGCGGGTACTGCACGCCCGGACAGATCATGTCGGCCGTCGCGCTGCTGAACGAGGGACATGCCGGGACCGACGGCGAGATCGCCGAGTGGATGAGCGGCAACATCTGCCGGTGCGCGGCCTATCCCCACATCCGCTCCGCCATTCGCGAGGTGCGGGACCGGAAGACAGGACAGTGATGTGCGTGCCATCAGCTACACCCGCCCGACGGACGTGCACAGCGCCGTCGCGGCGGTGACGAGCGACCCCGGCAGCTCCTTCCTCGCGGGCGGCACCACGGAAGTCGACCTGCTGCGGCTGGACGTGCTGCGCCCGCACCGGCTGGTGGACATCAACCGGCTGCCGCTGACCGGCGTCGAGGAGCGCTCCGGCGGCGGACTGCTGATCGGTGCGCTGGCCAGGATGAGCGAGGTCGCGGAGGACCGGGCCGTCGTGGAGCGCTTCCCGGTGCTGTCCCAGGCACTGCTACTCGGCGCCTCCGCCCAGTTGCGGCACATGGCCTCCATGGGCGGCAACCTCATGCAGCGGGTGCGCTGCGCCTATTACCGCGACTCCGAATCCGCGTGCAACAAGCGCGTTCCGGGGAGCGGCTGTTCCGCCCTGGAGGGCGTCCACCCCGGTCATGCGATCCTCGGCACGAGCGAGCACTGCATCGCCACCCACCCCTCGGACCTGGCGGTAGCCCTCGTCGCCCTGGACGCCGTGGTGCACGTGGAAGGGATGGACGGCTCCCGCACCCTCCCCGCCGACGAGTTCTTCCTGCTCCCCGGCGACACACCCGAGCGCGAACACCCGCTCACCCCCGGCGAACTCATCACCGCCATCGAGGTGCCCGCCCTGCCCATGGCGCGCAACTCGCTGTACCTGAAGGTGCGGGACCGGGAGTCCTACGAGTTCGCCCTCGCCTCGGCAGCGGTGGCGCTGGCGCTGGAGGACGGCGTGATCCGCGAGGTCCGGCTCGCCCTCGGCGGGGTGGCGACCAAGCCGTGGCGCGCCCACCGGGCCGAGGACCTCCTCCTCGGGCAGCGCGCCGACGACGAGCTGTTCGCCCGGGCCGCGGACGCCGAACTGACCCCCGCCGTCACCCGGCCGATGAACGCCTTCAAGGCGGAGCTGGCCCGCCGGACCCTGGTCCGGGCCCTGCAGGTCACCGCCGCGACGGGAGGCGGGACGCGATGACCACGGGCGCCCTCCTCGAAGCCGTCGGCCGGCCCGTCGACCGCGTCGACGGCCCCGCCAAAGTCACCGGACGCGGCCGCTATGCGGCGGAGATCACCCTGCCCAACACCGCGTACGCCGCCCTGGTCGGCGCCCGTACGGCCGCCGGGCGGATCACCGCGATCCGTACCGACGCCGCGGAGCGCGCCGACGGTGTGCTCGCCGTGCTGACCCACCAGAACCTGCCGGCGATCCCCGGCCGGCCGCATCTGCTGCCGTCCCTGGCCGGTCACGCCGCCCCCGGGGAGAGCTTCTTCCCGATGCAGGACGACACCGTCCACTACTTCGGTCAGCCCGTGGCGATGGTGATCGCCGACTCGGTCGAACGCGCCCACCACGCGGCCCGCCAGCTCCATGTCGACTATGACCGCGGTGCCTCCGTCACCACCCTCGACGAGGGCCGGGACCAGGCCTACGAACCCGAGGCGATCTTCGCCGGGTTCATCCCCGCCCGCAGCGTGCGCGGCGATGTCGAGGCCGGCTTCCGGGCCGCGGCCCACCACCTCGACGTCACCTACCATTTCGCGGCGAACCATCACAATCCCATCGAACCGTCGGCCACCACCGCCGTCTGGGACGGCGACCGGCTCACCCTCTACGACGCCACCCAGGGCATCGCGGCGACCCAGAACACGGTGTCCGCACTGCTGGGCATCCCGCCGTCGAAGGTGCGGGTCCGGGCGTCGTTCGTCGGCGGCGGATTCGGCTGCAAGGCCATGATCTGGCCGCATGTCACCCTGGCGGCCCTGGCCGCCCGCGAGGTGGGCCGCCCGGTCAAACTGACGCTCACCCGGGAGCAGATGTTCACCTCCTGCGGCCACCGCGAGGAGCAGGAGCAGCGCGTCGAACTCGGCGCGACCGACGACGGCCGGCTCACCGCGCTGCGGCACCACAAGCTCTCACTGACCTCGCCCTTCGACGAGTGGGCCGAACCCTCGCTCAGCATGGCCTCACAGGCCTACGCCTGCCCCCACTACGAGGGCGTCTACCGCCTGGTCCGCGGCAACACCATGACCCCCACCTTCACCCGCGGCCCCGGCGAGACCACGGGCATGTTCGCCCTGGAATGCGTGCTGGACGAACTCGCCCACCGCATCGGCGTCGACCCGGTGCAGCTGCGGCTGCGCAACCACGCCGAGGCCGACCCGAACACCGGCCACCCCTGGTCGAGCGACGGTGCCGCGGAGTGCTACCGCCGCGGTGCGGCCCGCTTCGACTGGCAGTCCCGCAACCCCGAACCCCGCTCCGAGCGGGACGGCAACCGGCTCATCGGCAAGGGCATGGCCACCGCCGGCTACCCGGTGTTCTTCCCCATGCAGCCACAGCGCGCCCGCGCCCGGCTCTACGCCGACGGCACCGCGGTGGTGCAGGCCGGCACCCAGGAGTTCGGCACCGGCACGAGCACCGTCATGACCCAGGTCGCCGCCGACGGCCTGGGCGTCGCCCTGCGGAACGTCCGCTTCGAGTACGGCGACACCGACCTCCCGAACGTGTCGGCCGCGGTCGGCTCGGCAGGCGCCGGAATGATCAGCGCCGCGGTCCACACCGCCGCCACCACGCTCCGCGACCAGATGATCGAGCAGGCGGTCACCGACCCCGGCTCCCCGCTGCACCACGCCGACCCCGCCACCGTTGTCGTCCGCGAGGGACGGATGCGGCTCAGAGACCGGCCCGACACCGGCGAGACCTACCAGGCCCTGATGCAGCGGCACTTCATGACCGACCTGGACGCGCTCGGCAGCTGGACCCCGCCGCCGGACAACCTCCCGTACGGGCTCGCCACCTTCGGCGCCCAGTTCGCCGAGGTCGCCGTCGACCCCGACCTCGGGACGGTCCGGGTGCGCCGCATGGTCGGCGCCTTCGCCCCCGGCCGGGTCCTCAACGCCAAGACCGCCCACAGCCAGGCCACCGGCGGCATGCTCTGGGGCCTCGGCCAGGCGCTGCTCGAAGGCAGTCTGGTCGACCCCCGCGACGGCCGCTGGGCGAACGCGAGCCTCGGCGAGTACCTGGTGCCGGTCCATGCCGACGCACCCGAGGTCGCCGTCGAGTTCGTGGAGGTGCCGGACACGGTCGTCAACCCGCTGGGTGTCAAGGGCCTCGGCGAGGTCGGCATGGTCGGCGCGGCGGCGGCCATCGCCAACGCCGTCTTCCACGCGACCGGATACCGCGCGCGGGAACTGCCGATCAGGATCGAGCACCTGCTGTAGGAGACCCGGCCCGCCGGGCGACGGAAGGACCCGACCATGCCCACGGACGCGCACCCCGGTCCGCTGCGGGTACTCGTGCTCGGCGCGTCGCTGCGGGCCGGATCGAGCAACGCCCGGCTGGCCTCCCTCGTGGCCCGCATCATGACCGCCGCCGACGCCGCCGTGGACCTCGCCGCCATGCGGGAGTTCGCCATGCCGCTGTACGACGGTGACCTGGAGGAGGCCGAAGGGCTGCCGCACGGTGCGCTGGCACTCCGCGTCCGGCTCGAACGGTGCGACGCCTTCGTGCTCTCCTCACCCGAGTACAACGCCTCCGTACCGGGGGTGGTGAAGAACGCGATCGACTGGGTCTCCCGGGTCCGCCCGCAGCCGTTCAAGACCAAGCACGCGCTGCTGGTCTCGGCCTCCCCGTCCCTGGTCGGCGGCAACCGGGGACTGTGGGCGCTGCGGGTCCCGCTGGAACATCTCGGCACCCGCGTCTACCCGGACATGTTCAGCCTCGCCGCGGCCCACCAGGGCTTCGCCGAGGACGGGCAGCTGGCCGATCCCGCGCTGCAACAGCGCCTGGAGGAGACCGTCACGGCCTTCCTGCACCTCGTCGAGGCCGACACCCGTTTCGTCTGCCTGAAGCGCCGGTGGTACGAGTTCCCCGGGGACCTGACCGGGGCCCCGGTCACCCAGCGGGCGGAGGACTGACGGGCCCGGGGACGGCCCGGGCGGGAGCGGGCGTCCGACGGCGGCTCGTTGGCGGGGCCATCGGAGAGGGGCGGTAGCGGAGGTCGTTCCGCTACCGCCCCCGGTGTATGTACGGAGTCGCTGTACCGGTGCGGCACCCGCCGGAACGGGCGCAGGGACGGCTTCCCTCAGGCGGAGGCAAGGCGCGCCCGGTGCCGGGCGGCCCGGCGCCGCATGGCACGCCGCTCGTCCTCGCTCATCCCGCCCCAGACACCCGTGTCCTGGCGGGATTCCAGTGCCCACTGGAGGCACTGCCCCATCACCGGGCAGCGGCGGCAGACCGTCTTGGCCTCCTCGATCTGGAGCAGCGCGGGGCCGGTGTTGCCGACCGGAAAGAACAGCTCCGGGTCTTCTTCGCGGCACACCGCGTCATGACGCCAGTCCATGGATAACCTCCGTTCTCCGCGGCGGGGCGCGGTTGTGTGAGTGCGGGCCCGGTGCCGGGGCGGCCCGGCTGCTGCGGCAGCCTCCTCGCCCGGACACCTGCTGTCCTCGCGTGCCCGATCCTGCGCACACAATGCACCGCAGTCCCCAACGAACACATTCCTCCGCAAAGTGATCACAATTCGGTCCACCCCGGGCCATGTCGAGGGGCCGCGCTCGGGCACGGCCACGGCGCGGGGTCGGGGCCCCACCCTCCACATGAACAGGGCAGATGTCGAGGGCCGCAGTCAAGTCGCCCTGCCATCACGCCACTTGACCTCCGTGGACAACCGTGAACTGATGTGGCCCGTAGACAACGGGGAGGGGCGACATGCTGGACGGGCTGAGCGAGTACTGCACGGAGGCGCTGGCGGAGCACGGGTGTCCGTCGGTCTCCGTCGCGGTGGCCGAGCGCGGAGCGGTGGTCCTCGCCGCCGCCTACGGGGCGGCCGACGTCGCCACCGGCCGTCCGGCCACACCGGACACCGCGTACGGGCTGGCGTCCGTCACCAAGCCGATGACGGCGACCGCCGTCTGCCACGCGGCCGACGAGGGGCTCCTGGACCTGGACGCACCCGTGCCGCTCCCGGGCGCCGGCCACCGGCCGGCCCCCACCGTGCGCCAACTCCTCCAGCACCAAGGCGGCTTGGGCCCGTACTACGACTGGGACTACGGCGACGGCGAGCGGGTGCCCGACCCGGACCGCTACGCCGTGCCCTTCCGCACACCGGGAACCGGCTTCGGCTACGCCAACCTCGGCTACCGACTCCTCGGCCGCCTGCTGGAGCGGGTCACCGGCCAGGACCTGGCCACCTGCGTCCGCGAACGGGTCTTCGCGCCGCTCGGGCTCACCGGCTGCCACCTCGGCCGCGCGTACCCGGGCCCGGCTCCGTCCGTGCTGCGGTACTCCTCCGGTGGACGCGTCTACCCCGATTACGGCTGCGGCCACCCGGGCGCCACTCTCGGCTGGGCCCCGGCCGGGGAGCTGGCACTGTTCGCCCAGTCGTACGACCGGCTGCTGAAGCCGGAGACCGCGGCGGCCGTGCGGCAGGCGCTGCCGGTCAACGAGCACCTGGGGTACGGCCTCGGCTGGTGCCTGTCCTCGGGCGACGGCCCGCTGGTGCAGAGCCACGGCGGTGGCGGGCCCGGAGTCGCCGCGATGACCCTGGTGATACCCGAGCGGGCGCTGTCCGTCGCGGTGCTCACCAACTCCACGGACAAGGCGGCCCGCGACGCGATCCTCCGCCACGTCCTGGCGGAACTGGCCCCGCACTGCACCACCGAGTCGCTCACTCCGGTGACCGCCGATCCGCCGCGCCCGATGACGCTGCCGGAGGGCACCTGGACCGGCCGGATCTGCGCACCCGAGCGGGAGGTGCCGGTCACCCTCCGCGTGCTGCCGGACCGTCGGGCCGAACTACGGCTGGCCGATACGAGCGCCACCGCCCCGGCGGCCGCCTCGGCGGCCTGGGACCTGCGCGCGGCCTTCCCGCTGCAGCTCCCCACCGCGGACGCCCGGATCAACAGCCCCGAACTCGCGCTGGACCTCCGCCTCGTGGAGGGCGCGCTGACCGGTGTGGCCCACGCCTACAAGAACGGCGACACCGAAGGCCGGCTCGGCAACTTCCTGAGCCACCTCTGCCGGCTGGAACCGGCCTGAGCGGCCGTCCCACAGACGACGGCGGCCGCCGGTGAGCCGTTCCCGGAGCCACTGTTCGGCCTGGTGCACCGGCCGGACCGGCGCGGACGGGTCTCCGGCGTGATCCTCCTGTTTGAAGGCCCAGCGCAACCGGTCCGGCACGGGAGCGTCAGCGGCGCGCGCCTGCCGTACCCGGATGTCTGTGGTCATCGGATGAGTCTCGCGCACCCGGGCCGTCTCCCGCTGCGAATTCCTGACGGTGCGGGCCTGTCCGCGGCGGCACCGGGCGTGTGTGCCCGGCGGGCCGTCACCCGCGCCGCCGGCCGCAGCAGCGAGGCGGATGCGGGAACGCGCCGCCGGGACTACGGTCGACGCCCCGGCCCGGCGCAGTCGGTCGGGCCGCTCTGATCAGGAGGTGGAACCGGATGCTGGTACTCGGGCGTTCGCAGGTCGAGGAGCTGCTGGACCTGGACGCGCTGATCGACGCGTTGGCGTCGGCGATGACGGATCTCAGCGCGGGCCGCGCGTCCAGTCCGGACCGCGTCGCCGCGACGGTGCCGGAGCGGGACGGGTTCCTGGCGGCCATGCCGGGCTTCGTTCCGTCAGCCGGGGTGCTCATGAGCAAACTGGTGTCCGTCTTCCCGCACAACGGCGACACCCCGGTGCCGACCCACCAGGCGCTGATCGTCGCCTTCGATCCGCACACCGGCGAGCCCACGGCGCTGCTGGACGGTACGGCGATCACCGCGGCGCGGACCGCCGCCGGTTCGGCGCTCTCGGCGCGCCTGCTGGCCCGCGAGGACGCCTCGGTGCTGGCCGTGCTGGGCACCGGAGCGCAGGCCAGGTCGCATGCCGAGGCGATGTGCCGGGTGCGTCCGATCCGGCAGATCCGGGTGGCCGGCCGCGACCGGACGAAGGCGGCCGCACTGGCCGGCGAACTGTCCGCCACGCTCGGGGTGCCCGTCGAGGCGGCGGCCGGTTACGCCGAGGCGCTCGACGGGGCCGACATCGCCGCCGCGGCCACCCACGCCGTCGACCCGGTGATCCGCCGCGCCTGGCTGACACCGGGCGTGCATGTGACGTCGGTGGGCTTCAACCCGGAGGGCCGGGAGGTCGACGACGCCACGGTCGCCGAGGCGCTGGTGTGCGTCGAGTCGCGGCAGGCCGCGCTGGCCCCGTTCCCCGCGGGCAGCAACGACCTGCTGCGCCCCCTCCAGGACGGCGCCATCACGGAGGACCACGTCCACGCCGAGCTGGGCGAACTCCTCGCCGGCAGCGCACCGGGCCGCTCCTCGGACGACCAGATCACCCTCTACAAGTCCGTCGGCGTCGCGGTGCAGGACGCCGCGGCCGCGGCCCTGGTCGTGGCGGCCGCCCGGGAGCGGTCGGTGGGGGAGGAGATCCGGCTGGCGCGCACACCACCGGGGCTCTCGCCCACCTCGACCCGCACCACGGTCGACGGCGGATCGACGATGCCCTCGCCCACATGCACCACCGAGGTCTCCA